>NZ_JANQDG010000100.1:0-26442 GCF_029891665.1 Anabaenopsis sp. FSS-46
AAAACACCTTTGCGAACCTTTGCGCGTACTTAGCGACCTTTGCGTTTAAACCCCGTACAGGCGATCGCCCCAAAGATACCCGACTTCTAGATAAATTATGGTAGAGTATCGCTAATTATGTGAGAATTCCGGGATCTAGTAATCCGACCCCACCCACCCAACTAATTAAAATATTGTCAAAAAACACCTTTGCGAACCTTTGCGCGTACTTAGCGACCTTTGCGTTTAAAAACCGTACAGGCCATCGACCAACAAACACATCACCCCTGGTTTCTTACATCCCACCCAACCAAATAAAATATTGTCAAAAAACACCTTTGCGAACCTTTGCGCCTACTTAGCGACCTTTGCGTTTAAACCCCGTACCGGCGATCGCCCCTAGAGACACCCTCAGATCCCCGACTTCTAGATAAATTATGGTGAGGTGTCTATGATTATGTGAGAAGTCGGGGATCTAAACTCGCCCCACAGTGGATTAATCTATAACATAGTAATTAATCACACCACCTAGGGTATATCCACCAAAAATGACAGTCAATCTTAAAAAAGCAAATAAAGCCTTTTTCGGGCTCATCAAGTACACACCAATTCCCAATTCCCAATTCCCTGTTCCCTCAAACTAAAAAAAATTGTACCTCACGAGCATGGGAAATGCTATATTTTAACAAATCCCAGCATATACTTTGTAAGCTTTCCTACAGTTGTGAAATTATAATTGCTGATAGATTTTACCCATCAACCAAAACCTGCACTTGTGGGCATATCCCAGATATGCCACTAAAAGAAAAAATTTACAACTGTGGAAGTTGTGGTCATTCAATGTAAATTGATATTAAACGCAGCAATTAACTTATCGAGGTTGGCTAAACCTTGAAAGCTTACTGAGGGATAACCGCTCCCATTGAAGTAAGAAATAAATCTCTAGACTTGTCTAGGATTTATATAGCACCACTTTGCAATTAGCGGGGAGTGTCAAAAAGTTAAGTTTTGATAGTTTTCATGGAGAGTGAATCATGCTAACCGCTGCAAAAACATTGTCTGGTTTGATGGGTTTATGTGTCGGTGATGCGTTGGGTGTACCTGTGGAGTTTACTAGCCGTGCCGAAAGAATTAAATCTCCAGTGACAACGATGTTAGGCTATGGTACATGGGAGCAACCACCCGGAACCTGGTCAGATGATAGTTCTTTAACATTTTGCTTGGCAGAAAGCCTGTGTCGGGGTTATTCCTTAGATACCATAGCTAATTCCTTTTGGCGCTGGTATAAACAAGCTTATTGGACTGCTCGCGGTGAATTGTTTGATATTGGTATGACTACCCATGAAGCAATTATGCGCCTGAAGCAGGGTGTTGTACCTCACCAAGCAGGAGGGAGGCTAGAACATAGCAATGGTAATGGTTCTTTGATGAGAATTTTACCCATGGCTTATTGTTATCCTCACCTAACTTTCCCCGAATTGATTGCTAGAGTCCATGATGTCTCTGCCATTACCCATGGTCATCTGCGATCGCAAATGTCCTGCGGTATTTATGTTAGTATTGCCGTAGCCTTACTAGAAGGGGCTAAACCGGAAACAGCTTATTTACAAGGATTAGCAAAAATCCAATCACTGTATTCCGACCGTGAATATATTTTAGAGAAACCTCATTTTCGCAGAATATTCAGTGGTGAAATAGCCCAGATACCAGTTGAAGAGATTAATTCTGGAGGCTACGTAATTGACACCCTGGAATCATCCCTGTGGTGTTTGCTAAATACTTCCTCTTACGCCGAAGCCGTACTGACAGCTGTCAACTTGGGTAAAGATACAGACACCACTGCCGCTGTGACTGGCGGGTTAGCAGGGATATACTACGGACTGGAAAATATTCCCCAGGAATGGATCAATAAAATCGCCCGCAAACAGGACATTATTAACTTGGCAGAGCGCTTTGCCAAAGCTATCAATACTCAGATTTAGATTTTTTGTATTGTTCAACCCCGGTTTTATAAACCGGGGATTTCCGAAGAGTCCATAAACGAACTTTCTCAGGCTGACTTAAACAACCTCCACCGATTCGGCTAAGATTAATTCCTAGCATCACCACTAGTTTTATGGTGGATATTTACAGCAGTATTACATTCACACTCTCCACGCCTAAAGCCAAGTGGCCGCGGTACTTTTGGGCAATTTACGGGTGAGCTGCTAGTAGGATTTAAGCTGTTGAGAAATCCATTGCAAGTAGGCTTGCGAACCGGCAACAATAGGTAAAGCTATGATTTCTGAGACCTCGTAAGAGTGGAGTTCCCGAATTTTGGCTTCCAAACTGGAAAATAAGGCCAAATCAGTTTTAATCAGCAACTGCCACTCGTACTCTTTGTATATTTCTCCTTCCCAAGAGTAAATAGAATGGATTGGCAACAGACTGACACAGGCAGCCAGTTGAGCTTCTACAAGGGCATTAGCAATTGTTTCTGCCTCCTGCTTGTTGGCAGTTGTCACCAGTACTACACCATAATGAGCAGGTATCTCCATACATTTTAGACCATAGACAGAGAGTACACCTGACCATCAATCAACAGTCGCGTAATCCCCTTGGCTTGGAGATGAGTACTAGCCTTATGTAGTACTTTACTATCGGGAACTTTAATTACGCGATCGCGCTTGGTAGAGAAGCGCTTTGCCACTCGATGGTTATCAAATACTGGCAAAGTTCTTTGCAAGGTTTCTAAGTTAGGGATTTGTCCCAAGTCGCCAAAATCCTTCAGTGGTCGGGTAATTAACTCCGAGCATCTATCAATTACCAAATAACAACTTTTCGGCAACTGTGCTGCGGAAAATGGCAAGACTTGCACCGCTAGCTCATTCACCCTTCGTCTTGTAACTAAAGGCATTGAATCCTCTAGATATTCCTCCTCCTCCTCGTAGTCCTCCTCGTAGTCCTCCTCGTCTAAATCATCCTCTAAATCTGACAAATCCTCTGACTCATCTAGCAAATCCTCGACTAGCATACGGGAAATAACACTTACCTGAGGATGTTCTTCCTTTAACAGGGGAGCAGGAATACCCGCCAGTTCACCGGGCTGGGGTTCAACTATTTCTAATCGCCTTGCTGTACGTAACCTTGGTTTCTCTTCTGCCGAAGAACGCCGACGGACTCGTCTTATAGAGGGGCTGAGATCCTCCTCTTCCTGCGGTTGGTGTTCTTCGATCACCGGTTTTGGCGGGGGGATATCTGGTAATCTCAAGCGAGGGATGGCTTTTTCCTGGCTGGGCAGATCTGGCTCCGGCTCTGGTTGAGTTAAGAAAGGTAACTGGGTGTAACTTACCTGCGCCCGACCTTCAGGAGTCCTGGCCGCACGTTTGAGAGAAACCAGATATTCATATTCATCTTCCGGTAAGGTGCTTTTGAGTAAGCGACTAATTGTCGAGTTACTTACACCATAACGTTCCGCCAAAGTTGATGTTGTTTCGGCACTTTCTCGATATAACTTGAGAATTTCTCGTTTGTCAGGCTCTGTTAATTTTCTCACGGTAGATACCAAATTTTCTAAGCTCGTTTGCAACCGCACTCCTGCGGAGTTCGGCTAAAGGATGGGTTATCTTTTAGGACAGATCCCATAGGACATAACACTCCAATAAATATCCAAAACACTTCTAGCATTTCTCCACTTTGATAGTTTGACCCTTGAGCATACTTAAACCATATATCTGCAATGTAGATCCAAAAAGCGGCCTGTGCAACCATTCTGCAATATTTGGCAGATTTTCCCGCCAAAAAGGCTATTAGCCCTCCCTGGGGCAATAATTAATAAAACCACATCGTCGAATACCTCAAACCAATTGAAGCTAGCAACTAGAGGCTTTGAGGGTGCTGTCTTTTCCATAGAAATCCACCATACTACTAACAAGGTAGCAAACCTTGCAATGTCTGAGACAATGAGCAACTGGAATTTTTCTAAATTTATACTTTGGGAAGCTAAACCTAAAATCATCCTTACGTCAAGGGAAATATAAGTCAGGATAAAACAACACATCAATAATCGACACATCTGGTTTTTGGTCTATAATTATTTCTGTGTAACCGAAAATTAGCCCTCCCAAGAAATAAGAAAATATACTAGTGGCAAATCCATGCCAAATATTGACTGAGTATTTGCAGGCAACGCCAATTCTTCCAGCATAAAACACTGACACCCAACTAAGCCAAGACTTCAAAAATATTTTCACCAATGGAGTAGGAGTCAGTAGGCTTGCTCTGTCTGTGGCTATAAGCCGTTTTTTTGGCATCCACAATTTTCATTTGCTTTTTGGTACTAGATGATGATACAATCACGAAAGTGATTTCGTAAGAAGCTACTATGCTAGCTTGGGCGCGTAACTCAGTTGGATAGAGTATCCGCCTTCTAAGCGGACTGTCGCAGGTTCGAGTCCTGCCGCGCCTGTTCATTTAGGCAATACATTCTACTCATGAATGTGGATACACAACAAATCGCCATATTGCTGCGGCTCAAGCAAGCAGAAATCGTGGTTTTAGTACCCTTGGGCAGAAGTCAAACGACTGGGTTTTGAAAATGATCAATAAAAACTTGGAAAAGCCTTCTAGTATTGTTTTTTTGATACTCATATTATTTGGCCTTACTGCAGTACTTGTGGCTGAACCCGCTTGGGGTCAGGAATCTGCCCAAAATGCTGCTGGCTTCGATCCCCAAATGTTCTTGCGAAATGCCTTACAGTGGATAGATGGTATTGGTGCTGTGGGAGCATTAGCATTTATCCTACTTTATATTATTGCCACGGTCGCCTTCTTGCCAGGGTCAATCTTGACTCTTGGTGCAGGTGTTGTGTTTGGTCTGGTTATGGGTTCGATCTACGTCTTCATTGGTGCAACTATAGGAGCCACAGCCGCTTTTTTAGTTGGACGCTATTTAGCCAGGGGTTGGGTTGCTAAAAAAATAGCAGGTAATCAAAAATTCAGGGCTGTTGACGAAGCTGTTGGTAGAGAAGGATTGAAAATTGTTTTGTTGACCCGACTCTCTCCTGTATTCCCCTTCAATCTTCTGAACTACGCCTATGGTGTTACCGGAGTTACCCTCAAAGATTACATTCTCGGATCTATTGGTATGATTCCCGGAACAATTATGTATGTTTATGTCGGTTCCTTGGCCGGTAATCTGGCCGCCATTGGTACCGCATCTCAACCTGATAACCCCGGTTTACAGTGGTTAATTCGGATTCTTGGCTTCATAGCCACGGTTACTGTGACAGTATATATTACTAAAGTTGCTCGCAAGGCTTTAGAAAATGAAGTTTTACATTAACAGTCTTGATGTGGTAAGACAGGAGTAAATAATGTCAAATTTACCATTGCCAAAAGTAACTATCCTACCCACGGATGAGCATAATCAGAAACTAATTTCTTACGTTCATCCACCCCATTGGGTCAATCCTCAACCTGTTGATTGTTACGACTTGGTTGTGATTGGTGCTGGTACGGCTGGATTAGTTGTAGCAGCAGGATCTGCAGGTCTAGACTTGGGATTAAAAGTCGCTTTAATTGAAAAGCATTTGATGGGGGGAGACTGTTTAAATTTTGGTTGTATTCCCTCAAAATGTATGATCCGGTCTTCTCGTGTGATTGGTGAAATTTCCGGGGCGCAAGGTTTTGGTATTAATACCCCTGAAGACATCAAAGTTGATTTTCCTCAAGTTATGGAAAGGATGCGAAAGGTGAGAGCAGGTATCAGTCATCATGATTCTGCGACTCGTTTTCGCAACCTTGGGGTTGATGTTTTCTTGGGAACCGGTCGTTTTGCCAGTGATAATATTATTGAGGTTGATAGCCAAAAAATCCGCTTTAAAAAAGCTGTGATTGCTACAGGTGCTAGAGCTATGCGACCCCCAATTAAGGGACTGGAAGCGGCTGGTTTTCTCACTAATGAAACGGTATTTTCACTGACTGAACTCCCCAAACGCTTGGCTGTGATTGGCGGTGGACCGATTGGTTGTGAATTGGCTCAGGCTTTCCAGCGTCTAGGATCTCAAGTGAGCTTATTTCATCAGGGTTCCCACATCTTAAACAGGGAAGATCCCGAAGCGGCAGAAATTCTGCAAAACTGTTTTATCCAAGAAAAAATACACTTGCTTTTAAATAGCCAAATAGATCATATTGAGAAGAGTATTGAGGGAAAAGTGATATATTTTCTCAGCAACGGCTCGCCGATGTCAATCACAGTGGATGAGATTTTAGTTGCTACAGGACGCGTTCCTAATGTTGAAGGTTTAAATTTAGAAGCAGTGGGAGTGGAATACAATCACCGCCAGGGAGTGAAGGTTAATGACTATTTACAAACCACTAACTCCAAAATTTATGCTGCTGGTGATATCTGTATGAAGTGGAAGTTTACTCACGCAGCTGATGCGGCGGCTCGAATTGTGATTAAAAATACTTTGTTTTCACCTTTTGGTTTAGGAAGATACAAACTTAGTAATTTAGTCATCCCTTGGGTAACTTATACTGACCCAGAAATTGCTCATGTGGGAATGTATGAACAGGAGGCTCAAGAACAAGGTATGAAGATTAATACTATTAAGATTCCTTTTAGTACTGTAGACCGGGCGATCGCAGATGGTGAAGAGGATGGTTTTGTTAAAATTCATCACCAGAGGGGTTCTGATAGAATTTTAGGAGCAACAATTGTTTGTCGTCATGCAGGGGAAACCATCAGTGAAGTAACCACGGCCATTGTCAATAAAATTGGTTTAAATGGTCTGTCTAATGTAATTCATCCCTACCCAACTCAAGCAGAAGCTATTAAAAAAGCGGCTGATACTTATCGCCGTACATTATTGACACCAACATCAAAACAATTCTTACGATGGCTAACAAGATTTTCCTAATTCTGTGGTGGCACTATCGCCCATTGAGAAAATAGCCATAAGTGCTGAATAATTTTGCTATTGAACTACTGCGTTAATGCTGGATTTTGGTAATTTGATGTGAGTACATATCTTTAAATACCTAATTAGCAGGGAGTAGTAGCCTAGTTGACAATTAAATATACAAACCTATATTTTAACATCTTGAGTTAATTATAAGGTTTTTGTAATTGCATCATTTTTTTAAATGCCCTATATTTTCTTTATTCGACAAAATCAAATCAATGAATTAATCAGGAGGCAATTATGTCATCCATTGTCAATGTCACAGAAGCCACATTTAAAAAAGAAGTACTGGAAAGTGAAATTCCAGTCTTAGTGGACTTTTGGGCTCCTTGGTGTGGTCCTTGTCGGATGGTGTCTCCGGTTGTAGATGCGATCGCTGGGGAATACGCAGGACTGATAAAAGTAGCGAAGTTAAACACTGATCAAAATCCCACTGTTGCTAGTCATTACGGTATTCGTACTATTCCCACGCTAATGGTATTTAAGGGGGGAAGACAAGTTGATATAGTTGTGGGTGCGGTACTAAAACCTACCTTAATTGAAACTTTAGAGCAGCACATTCAAACATGATAATTTAAGGTTGGTAACACTGGCGTGAGTCGGCTGTGTGTGTGGATTTTAAATTTGTGATCTCTGTGTAAACCTCATCTCAGTTGTGGGAGTGAGGATGATTGATAATTAACCAGAACAAAATATCAAGTTTCGTAAATTTAGGTTTGAATATCATCAAGTTAGTGGTATTTTCAACATCAGGACGCAATATAAACAATAACCCAGGGTAAATGACTGTGTGTCCCCCCGTCATACACCCCAGTGAATATCAGCAAATCAAAAGCAAGTGCCGATAAACATGATGTTGCTCTTGTAGCCAAATCATATTGCTGATATTGCTAGATGCTCTGTAAACCTTATTTTTGCCTCTCAAATAATTAACTTCAAGAATTGGAAACCTGTAAACCCATAAAACCCGGTTAAAAATCTAATCCTTAGATTTTTAACCGCTTTTCGTTGTTCTAATCTTTTTTCAATTCCACCCAATCCCGTAAAAGCTGGTTGACCTGTTCTGGTACCTCGTCATGGGGACAATGACCTGCATTCAGAAAATGTTCTGTTAGTTGGGGATAGTATTGACGAAACTTCTGGGAACGTTCTCTGGCATTCATCCAAGGGTCAGCTTCTCCCCACAATAATAACAGGGAACAAGTTAACTGTTTTAACAGCACATCAACTTTTTCCCCTTGGGGGGTGCTAAAAACGGAAACAAATACATCTAAAGCACCGGGATCATAAGCAGGTCGGGCAATTTCTGTTACTAATTGGTCTGTGACTGCACTGTGGTCAAGATAAACTTTTTTTAAGGTGCGGCGAATTACCCAACGTTGTCGTACATATTCAAATAACAGCAACTGAGCGAAACGTTGTTTAAAAGTCCACTTCACGGAATCACCTAAGAGTTTTTGTAACCCAGAAGGTTGTTTAGGGGGTTGAATTTGTGATTGTAATGCTTCGGGTTCAGAAATAGATGGGTTTTCGCTAAACGGTCCAGCACTGTTGAGTAAGACTAAACCGGCCGCAAGATCAGGACATTGTGCTGCTACACACAAACAAGCATACCCCCCCAGGGAGTTACCTGCTAGTATGGTCTTCTGACCAATAACTTCACTGATAAAATCAGCCAGTTGGTCGCGCCATAAATCACCGCTGTACTGGAGTTTCGGTTTTGCTGAACGCCCAAACCCTAACAGATCAATGGCAAATACTTCAAAATCTAGATACAGTCCTGTGATATTCTTGCGCCAGTGATCTGTGGATGCGCCAAACCCATGGACTAACAGCAAGGGTGGACGTTGGGGTTGTTTTTCTCCCCTGTGGACGTAGTATATATTATGACCCCGCCACTGCCAATATTGACCAGGAATGGGATTTGTAGAGGAAGCTGTGGTTAGTTGCATGATATAAAGAAATATTAAGTAGCTGTTAATAATTTAATTGTATTCCCCACCAGTCTGGTGACTAATGACCAATGAATAAAGTAGTAATTACAGGTAAAACGCAACTTTTAGGGGTAATTGGGTATCCGGTAGAACATTCCTTGTCACCAGTGATGCATAATGCGGCGATCGCTGAATTAGGACTAGATTATATTTATCTGCCTTTACCAATTAAACCAGAAAATTTAGAGTTAGCCATAGCGGGTTTGGCTGCTATGGATGTTGTGGGTTTTAGCGTTACCATCCCTCACAAACAGGCAATTATGCCTTTATTATCAGAAATTTCCCCCATTGCCCAAGTTATAGGCGCAGTCAATACCGTTAGCCGTCAAAATCAGGGGTGGGTAGGTACAAACACGGACATAGAAGGTTTTATTGCTCCTTTACAGACAACCTATCAGCAAGACTGGAGCCAGAAAACAGCGGTCATTTTAGGCCATGGTGGAGCAGCTAGGGCGGTTGTAGCTGGTTGTCAGCAGCTAGGGTTGGCGCAAATTCATGTGGTGGGGCGGAATATGCACAAATTAGCTGAGTTCGGCAAAAGTTGGGGAAATTCACCCCTAGCAGCAAAATTGCAAATTCATCTCTGGGAAGACCTAGGAAAGCTAATTCCTGAAGCTAATTTGCTAGTAAATACTACCCCTGTGGGTATGTATCCCCACGTGAATCAGTCACCTGTGAGTCAAGAATATCTGCAAAATTTATCACCGGGTGCGATCGCTTACGATTTAATATATATTCCTCAGCCTACACAATTTCTACAACAAGCGCAAAAACAGGGCGCAATTGTCATTGATGGTTTAGAAATGCTTGTCCAACAAGGCGTAGCAGCATTAAAAATCTGGTTACAGCGGGATACTGTACCTGTGGATGTGATGCGCCAAGCAGTGCAAAATTACCTCGTTAGATAGAGTTATTTTTGTGGCCAGCGCCAATTATGGCGATTCCATGTATATATACCTGGAATTTGGTACTCAGCACCATTGTAGAGGCGAACTACACAAGTAATAGATGAACCCTCCGGGTCATCTATTTCGTTAATTTGGAGGACAATACAGGAAAACCATTGACGCTGACACGGACCATCGTCCTTGACCCATTCCCATAATCCATTGGCAATTTCAATGCGATCGCCTACTCTCAACTTGAGTGTATCCCCAGCCTCAGAATACTTATTAAAATGATATGATTGGACACGATTAAGCCAACCTAAACCGTAGCGTTGGCGAATAAATTGGACATTTCCCGAATTATGATCATTTAGCCAATCATTGAGTAATTGTACCTTCCAACTACAGTTTTCCTGTTCTTGGTTCTTAACAAACCGTAAAAAAGCTGTCAATTCTTCTGTAGAAAGTTCATCTAAGGGGTTACCCATATCTGATATCTTCAAGTTAGGGTCTCCCGGAATTTCCTCCACCACTCGCAGTAATATCTGCTTCTGCATATCAGTGAGAGGACAACCAGCTGTATCACAACTGTTAAAAGCTGCTTGCAAGGCTGTTTCAATCTCATCTGGAGTCATAAGTTGATAGCAACTGTGGGTTTATTTACCCAATTATTACCTTTTCTGTCTCCAACTCATTAAGTTCAGCTAAGTTAATCTAGACAAAATTGCCGGCTGCGGTACAAATTTTAGTTAAGTTCGATGACACCAAACTTAAATATGAGAACACGAATTAATGTCATTGTTATATCTTTCCTGACTCTCTTGCAATTGTGGGTATTTACACCTCCAGCTATAGCTCTAACACAGGTGAAACTATTTGATATATCTTATCAAGACTGTCCGGCAGAATTGGCAGCAGGATCGGTAATCAGCAGTGGTAGTGCGGCAGCTAATTGCTTTATTGTCACTGGTAAGGCAGAAAACGCTACTTATAAAACAGTATATGATGCAGATATATTTGGACGCATTTATGATGCCAACAATAACCCAGTCATGCAGAACCGCACTCGTCTGGGTTCTATCCCCGAAGTTCCGCCGGGTATTAGTGATTTTGCCATCAGGATTTCTGTAGCCGCGAATCAACCGGAACCCTTGCATCTCAAACAGTTTAAAGCCTCTGGATTTAGCAGACAAGTTCGGCAATAATTCTTAATTCTTAATAAGAATCGCCCAAAAAGCAATGTAGAGACGATTGGAAAGGAACGTCTCTACAAAACTTTATATTTAGTTGGTATTTTTGCTAAAAAGGCTGTGCAAATGAAAGGGCGGTTAGGCTTCTTAGTAAGCCACCAATAAAACTCAGTGCTAAGAAGGCTAAGATAGGGGAGAAATCCATACCGCCCAATGGAGGAATAATTGAGCGGAAAAGATTCAGGTAAGGATCGCTGATTTGGGCTAAAGCCGCAAAGGGCTGATTGTACCAGTTGATTGTGGGAAACCAAGTTAACAGCACTCGGATAATTAGCAAGTAGCTATAGAAGGTGACAAAGGTTGCCAAAGTAGTAAAAAGTAAGTTCATGGATAAGTTATTTTCCTGCTAAGTGTCAAAAACCGTCTTATTATTGATTTTACTTGAGTCCATGTCATGAAGTGTGCGGTTTGCCGCATTAACTACTATAGCCAAATATCAATCACTTTAAGAATCTGGGGTGAGGGAGCGGTCATTGACTGACTGGGTAGAACCGCCATTGACATTTCCTAACTGCTGTCTTACCTCGTCAATTGTGGCATTTAGCTGGGCAATTTTATCTTCTAGCGATCGCCTGGCTGTTTCCACTTCCATAGCTTCATCATCTGAGACGAACATTTGGCGTTGTTTTGGCGATACTTTTTTAGTTTTGAGTTGGCCATTAGTCAGTTCTGCTGATTCTGCTGTCAATTCCTCAGTTTGTCGGGAAACAATCACAGCCCCAATAATACCACCAACTATACTACCAAAAATTGTCCCTGCTACAAAACCACTACCAAAACCATCACGTTGACTCATATATTACCGCCTTCAAGAACTTCCCTAGCTGCATACTAGCTTATGTGCCAAAGATGCGATCGCCTGCATCCCCTAACCCCGGTACAATATACCCCCGGTCATTGACTATCTCATCAATGGTGGCAGTATAAATATTTAAACCAGGATATTCAGCACTAAGCTTTTGTAAAGCTGGCGGTGCGGCTACTACAGAAACGATTCTAGTCAAACTTGGGTCAACCCCACGTTGTACTAATTCCGACATAGCAAACATAATTGACCCACCCGTCGCCAACATTGGGTCTGTGATTAATACCCTAGTTTCCGGGTGAAATTTTTCAGGTAACTTATTCAAATAACAGACCGGTTCGAGAGTTTCCTCATTACGAACCAAACCTAAATGATAAACCGAAGCCAAAGGTAACAGAGACTGAGCACCTTCAAGTAAACCTAGACCCGCCCGGAGAATCGGCACAACCGCCACGGGGACTTCTGGGTTAATCAAAGTAGCTGGAGACGAATCTAAAGGACTGTGCACCACAGTTTCCAGGGTCGGTAACCACTCTCTAGCCGCTTCGTAAGTTAACCATCTCCCCAACTCAACTATAGCACTACGAAACAACACCGAAGGAGTGGAAGCATCTCGAGCAACCGCCAACCAATGCTTAATCAGAGGATGGGGGGGGACATAAACGCGCAGTTGTACCGTCATAGCCGGAATAGGGCAATTTTCTTCTTGATCTGAAACACCATCATACTCCCTCAAGTATCCCACTGACAGCTAAAATCAACACTGCCGAATTTATTGAAAGTAATTTTCAATAATACTTGACAGATATTCTCAATCAAAGTTATATTACTAATTAGTGTTCTCCTCTCTTTAAGGATCGGCAGACGGGATTAGCCAGCGGTAGCGGGCTTGTCCCTCTTTTTATTTCCATACCCGAAGAATCAAAAGTGATATAAAATACTAAATAATTAGTTAATTTTATTGCATATCTGCCCCTATGTCTCCATCCCTAAATCCGACATTGGATGTGATCATCATTGGCTCTGGAATTGGTGGTTTAGTAACCGCAACCCAGTTAGCAGCCAAAGGCGCTCAAGTGCTGGTACTAGAAAGTTATTTGATTCCAGGGGGTAGTTCGGGTTACTTTGATCGCCAGGGTTATCGATTTGACGTTGGGGCGTCAATGATTTTCGGATTTGGCGAAAAAGGTACTACCAACTTACTCACCCGCGCTTTAGACGCTGTGAACGTCAGTCAAGAAACAATCACGGATCCTGTACAGATTCACTATCACTTACCCAGCTTAGACATCAAAGTCGAGCGAACTTATGATAATTTTTTGCAACATCTTATTGCCTATTTTCCCCATGAAGAAATAGGTATTCGTCGCTTTTATGACGAGTGCTGGAAAGTATTTAACTGTCTCAATACCATAGATTTGCTGTCATTAGAAGAACCTCGGTATTTGCTGCGGACATTTTTGCAGCATCCTTTGGCCTGTCTTAGTTTAGTTAAATATCTCCCTCAAAATGTAGGAGATGTGGCGCGACGCTATATTAAAGATCCGCAATTATTGCAATTTATTGACATAGAGTGTTATTGCTGGTCCGTAGTCAAAGCTGACATGACCCCGATGATAAATGCGGCGATGGTATTTGCTGATAGACACTATGGTGGGGTTAATTATCCCCAAGGTGGGGTAGGACAAATTGCCCAAAAATTGGTAGAAGGTTTAGAAAAAGCCGGAGGTCAGATTAAGTACCAAGCCAGAGTTACAAAGATTCTCCTAGAAAAAGGAAAAGCCGTTGGTGTACAATTGGCTAGTGGTCAAGTTTATCATGCTCGACGGATAGTTTCTAATGCCACACGTTGGGACACTTTTACTAAATTACTACCTGTAGGGAAAATACCGGCTAATGAAAAAAAATGGCAACAAACCTATAAAAAATCCCCCAGCTTTTTGAGTTTACATATAGGAGTAGCCGCAGCAGTATTGCCTCGTAGCACAGAGTGCCATCATATAATTCTGGAAGACTGGGAGAACATGACAGCACCAGCAGGGACACTTTTCGTTTCCATCCCCACATTACTAGATCCAAAATTGGCACCAGAGGGCTATCATATTATTCATGCCTTCACACCCCAATCGATTGAGGATTGGCGAGAAATGTCTGCAAGTGAGTATGAGGCCAAAAAAGAAGCTGCAGCTTGGCAAATCATCGACCGACTAGAAAAGATTTTCCCTGGATTAGATGCTGGCTTAGATTATCTAGAAGTAGGTACACCCCGCACCCATCAACGCTTTTTAGGGCGTGAAGATGGAACCTATGGGCCAATTCCCCGGCGGAAATTACCGGGACTATTAAATATGCCATTTAATCGTACAGCCATTCCCGGACTTTATTGTGTCGGTGACAGTACCTTTCCCGGTCAAGGGTTAAACGCCGTCGCCTTTTCTGGTTTTGCTTGCGCTCATCGCATAGCTGTAGACTTAGGTTTATCTAATGGTAATTGAGCCAATAGCTGCATGGTCATGGTAGTTTTGGGTTTGGTTGAATTCAGCTTGAGTATCAGTATACATACCAGCGTATTCTGTAATTGTCCACTGATTTGACCTGATGACTACCCCCGCATCAGCACCCAGTCCCCGCGCAAATTTAATATACTCTCGTGCCTCATTATTCAAGTTGTAGGATAGGGTCACCGGTCCGTAGGTTGCAACTGCTGCTTTGAGTGGAGTACCCGGACCTACTCCTTCCTTTGTTCTGTAATTAGGGTTTTCAACCGTAATCATGGTAATTCGAGAGTTAGCTGTTTTCACGTCACCATCAGCAAAACCTAACAGATACTGTACCCTAGCATCTTGACTGACTTTAATTCCTTCCCCTTGATCAACCCCCAGAGAAACTGGTTCAAATGTTGCACCCTCACCTAAAATCTCCTTGAGTTCCCCTAATGTCATACCCAATTTAGCAACCCCAATATTCTTGTTAGTGATTACCTGACTTTCTGAAGGGGTCAATACTCCCAAGTCCTGACAACCGTTAGGAATTTGATCTATGTTCTGTGAACTAATTAATCTGAGTTCTTCCCCATTCCAATAATATTGAGTTTCTTGAATACAAGTACCAGCACCAATGTACTTGTAACTATTGGAGAGAATCTTAGTTTTAGGATCATAGGTGGGAAATCCAGCTATTTCTAACCCCATGGGCTGAATTTTGATTTCTGTCCCGGATGTATCTACTTTCACGAAAGCAAATGCACCTTGATAAGCAGCCATATAACAAAGTAGCTGTACTAGGTGCTGATGATTTTCCCCAATATAGACTTCTGAGAATTCCCGTGCTGTTTCTGGGTTAAACTCAAAATTGCAAACCTGTAAACTTTTCTGACGGTTAATAACTTCATTCAGGATGGTTTCTGAACTGGGTTTACTGTTGTTAGTAATCACAGATGAGTTATCCGTTTGCAACTCTGGAGAACTTACACTATTAGTAGTGTCGGTTTTTGGCGACACGCAGGAGATTAGACCACAGGTAATCATGGTAGTTACAAAGACAATTAGCGGGGGTGTGTCCATGGGATATATACTTGGTATTTGAGACTATTCAAGGCTTTACAGTGATCTTCTGGGTGGGTATCCACTCATAAAATTAAATAATTTTCACCTGACTAGCTGCTTTTTTAGCCTTCTCCCGCGCCTCTAAAATGTTATTACCCTGAGCCAAAGCCACCCCCATACGTCGATAAGGATGGGCGTTAGGTTTGCCAAATAGTCTAATATCTACATTGGGTACTGACAAAGCTTCAGCTACACCAGTAAAGGCGACTGTATCTGAGTGTTTATCAGCTAAAATCACCGCACTAGCCGCAGATCCCAACTGTTCTATATGGGGAATTGGTAAGCCTAAAATAGCTCGTAAATGTAATTCAAATTCGTTCAAATTTTGGGAGATTAATGTTACCATTCCTGTATCATGGGGGCGGGGTGAAAGTTCCGAAAAAATTACCTCATCTTTGGTGATGAAGAACTCTACGCCAAATATTCCCGCTCCCCCTAATGCGTCGGTAACCTTCTTGGCTATTGCTTGAGCTGCTAATATTTGGTCTTCAGAAATACCAGCAGGTTGCCAAGATTCTTGATAATCCCCTCTTTCTTGACGATGACCAATGGGAGCACAAAAAATTGTCGGTGCATTCCACTGTTTAATAGTAAGTAGGGTGATCTCTATTTCAAAGTTGATAAATTCCTCTACAATTACCTTTTGACTATCTCCCCTAGAATTGGCGATCGCATAATTCCAAGCTGCTGCAACTTCCTCCTGATTATTGACAACAGATTGACCTTTACCGGAAGAGGACATTACAGGTTTAACAACATTGGGAAACCCAATTTGATCAGCAACACCAATCAATTCTTCTAAGGTAGAACCATAGCCATATTTAGCAGTTCTAATTCCTAACTCTTGATGTGCTAGTTCCCTAATCCTATCTCGGTTCATGGTATAGTTAGTTGCCACTGCTGTGGGTATAACTGTAATTCCGCGTTTTTCAAACTCGACTAATTTCTCTGTTCTAATTGCCTCAATTTCTGGTACAATAAAATCAGGTTGATGCTTTTGTACAACAGTTTCTAATTCATCAGCACTCAGCATAGAAATGACCTCATAGCAGTCAGCTACCTGCATGGCTGGCGCATTAAGATAACGGTCAACAGCAATTACATAATTACCTAACCTTTGCGCTGCAATTACAAATTCTTTTCCCAATTCTCCTGCACCCAGGAGCATTAACTTTTGTGGTAGCTTGGTTGAATTATGCATGAATTTATTAACCTTAATTTAATAGTTTTATACAACCAGAAATCAATGTCTGGGTGATTTTTTGCTTTTTGCGTCTTTGAGTCAAATTTTATCCATGTCCTTACCTTTTTTTCCCCCTTTAACTCAGAAAATAGAAAATGAGATTACCCGAAGTGCTGGTGTAGATTTATCTGTACTACGTCTGGATTCTATGCACCAATTGGTTAACGGTAACAAATGGTTTAAATTAAAATATAACCTCCGGGAAGCCCATCAACAAAATTACTCAACTATTCTCACATTTGGTGGTGCTTATTCTAACCACATATTTGCTACAGCGGCGGCTGGTAATCTCTTTGGGTTCCGTACTATCGGGGTGATTCGTGGACATGAAAGTTTACCACTCAACCCTACTTTGAGTTTTGCTGTACAGCAAGGTATGCAGCTAGTATACCTGAATCGTGAGAGTTACCGAAACAACCACAGCATACAATTACACGGGGAGTTAAAACAAGCTTTTGGTGACCTATTTATTATTCCTGAGGGTGGTAGCAATTTGAACGGGGTACGCGGTTGTATGGAGATAGTGGGTTACGCAGACGCATTTGATACTATCTGCTTGGCTTGCGGGACAGGTACAACCCTAGCGGGTATCGTACTTTCCCTGAATCCAGAACAACGCGTAATTGGTTTTCCTGTCCTCAAAAATGCAGAATTTCTGGCTCAGGAAATCCATAACCTGATCCAGAAGTATCTCGACTCTGGACTACCCGCACCAAGTTACTCCCCCACAGGTTGGGAATTAATCTATGATTATCACTTTGGTGGTTATGCAAAGGTTAATGATCATCTCCTCATGTTTAGTCAGGAATTTCAAAACTCACACCACATCCAACTTGATTACGTATATACTGCCAAAATGTTCTATGGTGTGATGAATTTACTCCAACAGGGAGTGTTTCCAAGGGGCGATCGCATCTTACTTTTACACACAGGCGGCTTGCAAGGCAATATTGGTATGGAACAGCGCCTTAAAGGTGGGTAACCCTACATACTTTGCAACACCCTCCGGATAGTTTCTGTGGGTACTTCATCGGTAACTGTCACCACACCCATTTGGGTAGGTAAGACAAACCTAACTTTACCGTCCCTGACCTTCTTATCTAGTTGTAGTGTATCAATAATCGCCTCAATGTCTAAACCCGGTGGTAGTCGAGTTGGTAAACCGGCTTTTTCAATTAGTGCATTTTGCCGTTTACTATCTTCAGCTGTCCACATACCTAGTTCTAGGGCAATCTGTCCAGCTGCTACCATACCAATAGCCACAGCTTCACCATGTTTGAGTAAACGATAGTTTGTCAGGCTTTCCACCGCATGACCAATGGTATGTCCATAGTTGAGAATTGCTCTGAGTCCCCCTTCTTTTTCATCCTTGGCGACAACATCAGCTTTTGCTTGACAAGAACGAGTTAATATGTATTCTATAAATTCCGGCTTCATATAGCGGAGTTGATTCAGGTGTTTAGTCCCTTCCATCTGGGTAAATAATTCTGCATCCCAAATGACACCGTATTTAATTACTTCCGCCATCCCAGCCCGAAATTCCCTCATGGGCAGAGTTTTGAGGGTTTCTGGACTAATTAATACTAATCGCGGTTGATGAAAAGCCCCAATTAAGTTTTTGCCATGGGGATGATTTACACCGGTTTTACCACCAATAGCTGAGTCTACCATTGCTAGCAGGGTGGTGGGTACTTGTATGACATTAATACCTCGCAGCCATGTGGCGGCAGCAAATCCTGTCATATCTCCAATCACCCCCCCACCTAGGGCTACCATGGTTGAAGACCGTTCTAGGCGGTTTTCTAAGGCAACATCATAAAGTTTTTCAATGGAGTTGAGGGTTTTGTAACGTTCACCTGGTGGGAGGTTGTAACTGGCTACTTCATAACCAGCTAATGTGAGAGATTTTACTGTTTTCTCACCGTAATGTTTAAAAATGCTGGGATTAGAAACAACTAAGACTTTTTTACCTAGGTTCAGTGTGGACATTTTCTGACCTAATTCATCTAAGCTTGATGGAGCTATGGCAATCTCGTAAGATTGCTGCGGTAGATTTACGTTAATTACAGAGGTCATTACCCAAAGTCAAATAAGCGAGCGTGCGGTGTATTCTATCGTAATTTGGATGGGATATTTGAGATGGACATTGAGCAAACACGGCAGCTATGGCGCCATAAATATGAAGGAAATTAAAGAATACTATCAAATTCAGTTAAAATGAAAAAAAAGGCATCTACAAATATGGTGAAAAACCCAAAAGATGTCAACTTAAGTAGCCACACAGCTAAGTATAACCTTAGCCAAGGTGGGTAGGGGAGCTTTGACACTCCCAAAACAATATTATTTACTTAATCTATTAGATTAAGTAAATCACGTTGTAAACGTTGCGTAGCATAGCTTGGCCCTGCGTAGCAACATCAGTTTAGAATCCCCTGTGTTTTAACCAGGGGAGATGTCAAATTTTCCATTCCCCATTCCCCATGATTCAATAGATATAGTGCTTTATTCTGGAGAAAAATCAATGTTTGGAGTCATAGCTTATATTGGCTTTTTAGCTTTATTCATGGGCGTAGCCGTAGGTCTGCTGTTCGGTTTGCGTGCTGTTAAACTAATTTAAGCCTCTCCCAATCTTTTCTCTCCTTACCAAGGTAAGGAGAGGAGATGGGGTTTGTATATTTCAGATTGTATCTGATTTAACAAAATTTATGGATAAGAGAAGTATATTTAATTATAAAAATAATTGCGGTTATTCCGTATTCAATAATCGAACCTGAGAAAAATCATAAAATTTGGTTATGGCTTGCACAATAGATTATGTGTAAGACTAGGAAGCTACCTCGATCTATATTTCTTCTGGAAATATGGATATGAAATTTAACGGGAGGTCAGGTAATGGCTATCGCCACCATTAATCCCGCCACCGGGGAGACAATCAAAGTCTTTGAGCCTCTCAAGGATGTAGAAATTGCCTCTAAACTGGATTTGGCTGGTCAGACTTTTGCACAGTACCGCCACACAACTTTTTCTGAGCGATCGCAATGGCTAGAAAAAGCTGCCACCATTTTACAGCAAGAAAAAGCTGATTTTGCTCAAA
Organism: Anabaenopsis sp. FSS-46; assembly: GCF_029891665.1. NCBI lineage: Bacteria > Bacillati > Cyanobacteriota > Cyanophyceae > Nostocales > Nodulariaceae > Anabaenopsis > Anabaenopsis sp. FSS-46. The sequence continues at coordinate 19,805 of NZ_JANQDG010000100.1, forward strand.
TAATCACCCTGGAAATGGGTAAACCTTATCAAGCGGCGATCGCAGAAGTAGAAAAATGCGCCCTGGTTTGTCAATACTACGCTGAACAAGCACCGAGTTTTCTGGCTGATGTTCCCATCCCCACCGATGCTAGTCATAGTTTTGTGCGCTATGATCCTTTGGGTGTAATTCTGGCTGTAATGCCGTGGAATTTCCCCTTTTGGCAGGTGTTTCGTTTTGCCGCCCCCACCCTGATGGCGGGAAATGTCGGCTTACTGAAACACGCTTCTAATGTCCCCCAGTGTGCCTTGGTAATTGAAGATATTATCCGCCGGGCTGGTTTTCCTCCAGGCGCTTTTCAAGCACTGTTAATCGGTGCGGCCAAAGTTGCCGATATCATAGCTGATCACCGGGTCAAAGCTGCCACTTTAACTGGAAGTGAACCAGCGGGAGCATCCCTGGCAGCCGCCGCGGGTCAACAAATCAAAAAAACTGTTTTAGAATTGGGGGGTAGTGACCCATTTATTGTTTTAGAAAGTGCTGATTTAGAAACCGCCGTTACCATGGCGACTACAGCCCGGATGTTGAATAATGGGCAATCTTGCATAGCAGCAAAACGCTTTATTATTGTGGAGTCCATCGCGCCTGAGTTTGAAAATTTACTTCTAGATAAATTTGAGGCGCTCAAAGTAGGCGACCCCATGCAGCCGGATACGGATATAGGGCCATTAGCAACCCCTGGTATTCTCCAAGACTTACATCAACAGGTGCAAACTGCCATTAAAAGTGGCGGTAAACTCCTTACCGGTGGACATCCTTTATCACATCTGGCGGGTAACTTTTACCCGCCCACTATCATTACAGATATCCCCCCAGATAGTGCGATCGCCCAGGAAGAATTTTTTGGGCCAGTTGCCCTGTTATTCCGTGTACCAGATATTAATGCCGCCATTCGACTAGCTAATGCTACACCTTTCGGCTTAGGTGCTAGTGCTTGGACTAATAATCATCAAGAATGCGATCGCCTAATCTCCGAAATCGCAGCAGGTGCTGTATTTATCAATAGCATGGTTAAATCTGACCCCCGCTTACCTTTTGGTGGGATTAAGCGGTCTGGATACGGCAGAGAGTTAAGTATTCAAGGTATACATGAGTTCGTCAATGTAAAAACCGTGTGGGTGAACTAATTTAGTCATTAATTGTGGGGTATTGGCAGATATTTAACTCTTCCAATACTCAGTCCCCAGACTTATTTATAACCAGCGAGGAAATCAAATGAATACAGCTGAATTATTGGTGCAGTGTCTAGAAAACGAAGGGGTACAATATGTTTTTGGTCTTCCTGGTGAAGAGAACCTCCACGTTTTAGAAGCACTGAAACATTCTTCCATTCAATTCATTACCACTCGTCATGAACAGGGTGCAGCATTCATGGCTGATGTCTACGGACGCTTGACAGGTAAAGCTGGAGTTTGCCTTTCTACCCTGGGGCCTGGTGCTACAAATTTAATGACTGGGGTAGCAGATGCTAACCTCGATGGTGCGCCTTTAGTCGCAATTACTGGTCAGGTGGGAACCGATAGAATGCACATCGAATCCCATCAATATTTGGACTTAGTAGCAATGTTTGCCCCAGTAACTAAGTGGAATAAACAGATTGTGCGCCCCAGTATTACACCGGAGGTGGTACGTAAAGCATTTAAGCGATCGCAAACTGAAAAACCCGGCGCAGTTCACATTGATTTACCAGAAAATATTGCAGCTATGCCTGCAGAAGGCAAACCCTTACAAAGGGATAATATCGAAAAAACCTATGCTTCCTTTGCTTGTATTCGGGCAGCAGCGGCAGCCATTTCCCAAGCAGTTAACCCCATTATTCTAGTAGGTAATGGAGCAATTCGCGCTCATGCCAGTGATGCAGTTACCCAATTTGCCAGCCAAATGAATATACCTGTTGCTAATACTTTTATGGGTAAGGGCGTAATTCCTTATACTCATCCACTGACATTGTGGTCAGTGGGATTACAGCAAAGAGATTTCATTACTTGTGGCTTTGATCATACAGATTTGGTAATTGCCATTGGCTATGATTTAATCGAATTCTCCCCCAAAAAATGGAATCCTCAAGGTAATATTCCCATTATTCATATTGCAGCCAACCCAGCCGAAATTGACAGCAGTTATATTCCCGGTGTGGAAGTACTCGGAGATATTTCCGATTCCCTCAATGAAATTTTAAAATTGGCAGATAGACAGAGTAAACCTAATCCCTATGCGATCGGCTTAAGGGCAAATATTCGTGCTGATTACGAACAGTACGCCCACGATGATGGTTTTCCCATTAAACCCCAAAAATTAATTTATGACTTACGCCAAGTTATGGGGCCCGATGATATCGTCATTTCTGATGTGGGCGCACATAAAATGTGGATTGCTAGACATTATCACTGTCATAGTCCCAATACCTGCTTGATTTCTAATGGTTTTGCCGCCATGGGAATTGCTATTCCTGGCGCTTTAGCAGCAAAACTGGTTTATCCTAACCGCAAAGTTGTAGCTGCTACTGGAGACGGTGGCTTTATGATGAATTGTCAAGAATTAGAAACAGCTTTACGAGTCGGTACTCCCTTTGTCACCTTAATTTTTAATGATGGTGGCTATGGGTTAATTGAATGGAAACAAGAAAATCAATTTGGCAAAGGTAACTCATCTTTTGTCCATTTTGGTAATCCTGATTTTGTCAAACTAGCGGAAAGCATGGGTTTAAAAGGTTATAGAGTTGAATCTGCTACTGATTTAATCCCCGTACTTAAAGAAGCCCTCAACCAAGATGTACCTGCTGTTATCGATTGTCCCGTAGACTACCGCGAAAATCACCGCTTTAGCCAAAAAGCCGGGGAATTAAACTGCACAGTCTAGTCAGCGATGCTAAAATTTAGCATTGGCATGATTAGGTTTATTTAGTGCATTTAGATCCATTTAGAACCCGGACTTCTTTCATAAATTCCCAACTCTTGGGTCTGCTTACAGAAGTCCGGGATCTGAAAGGTAAATATTGTAATATGGGGGTTTTGCCTAACCTCATAATTACAAGGAAACTGCGCCAAACCCTAGTCCTCATCGAGTGCGGGGAAAGCTTCCTCAAACCGCCACAAATCATCTTTATTGTTGAGAAACCAGATTCTAGTTTCCGGACTTAATCGACTCCAAATAATATCACCAGGAATGTGGGGAGAAGCATACTGATATTGCAGTCCCAGATCCTTTAAATTTTGCTCAACATCATGGGGAATGCCAAAATCCTGCCAGTTAACTTGTACATGTCTACCTGTTAGCCCCGCAGCAGGGTCAAAAATTAACTGGGCGGCTCTAATTAAATCAGCAAAATGTTTGGGTTTCAGACTAGCTATCTGCTGAATCTGGCTGGGTTGGTTATGCTCTTGAGACATTGTGACTGAAATTGGGTAAAAATTGGTTATTTCTGAAAATTAACAGCAGAGATTTTCACCCCAACCCCTTCATTTTAGCGCAGCAGAACTTCGGAGGAATAGTTTAACTCAACAATCTATTCATCTGTGTGGATCTGTGTCCATCTACAGTGATTGTTAACCTGCCTTGATGGAAATGAAATACACAATTGATCACATCACATAAATGTTGTGGGATCGGCATCGTAACCGCCTGGGGACTTACTCTTACATCCTCTCTAAAACTGGAATCCCCAGCAAATCTAATCCCAACTTTAAAGTTCTAGCTGTCAAATCACACAAGATTAACCGGGATGTCCGCAGTGGTTCCTCAGCCTCCAGTACCCTTACCCCCTGGTTACGATCATAAAACTGATTAAACTTTTTACTTAACTCATACAAATATTCACATAATCGATTAGGTAGTAATTCTTGCTCAACAGTAGTAATCACCTCATCTAACTGTAATAAATACTTAGCTAAAGCTAACTCAGTTTGATGCTGTAACAACACCTGAACATTGTCTCCTAACTCGCTAAAATTAATTCCACCCTTGCGGCTAATCCCCTGAATCCGTGCATAAGCGTACAACATATAGGGTGCAGTATTACCCTTAAGATCCAACATCTTGTCGTAGCTGAAAATATAATCACTGGTACGGTTTTGGCTTAAATCAGCATATTTTACGGCACTGATACCAACTACCTTAGCAACTTCACTAATAAATTCTTCAGGTTCTGGGCGTTCTTCTTCTTTTAATCTACCTTCTAAATCTGTACGGGCGCGAATCACAGCCTCATCTAATAAATCCCGTAACCTGACTGTATCACCGGCACGAGTTTTAAATTTTTTCCCATCTTCCCCCAATACCAAACCAAAAGGAACATGAACCAGTTCTACATGATCAGGAACCCATCCCGCCTTACAAGCAACTTGGAAGAATTGGGCAAAGTGGTTACTTTGTCCAGAATCTGTCACATAAATTATGCGTTGGGCTTGATCTTCTTGAATGCGGTAACGCAAAGCTGCTAAATCTGTTGTGGCGTAGTTATAACCACCATCGGATTTTTGCACAATCAAAGGTAGGGGTTCACCTTCTCGGTTGGTAAAACCTTCTAAAAAAACCACCTTAGCGCCTTGATTCTCTACTAGTAAACCGGATGTGGCTAAATCTTCCACCACACAGGGAAGTAAGGGATTATAGAAAGATTCTCCCCGTTCATTTAATTGCACATCCAGCAGGTCATAAATTACCTGAAATTCTCGCCGTGATTGTTCGCACAGTAGTTTCCAAGCATGAAGGGTATCTTCTGCACCTGCTTGTAATCTCACTACTTCCTGTCGCGCTTTGTCTTGAAAAGCTTCATCTTCATCAAAGCGCTGTTTAGCTTGGCGGTAAAAACTGACTAAATCACCAATATTTAAAGCATTAGCAGTTGTTAGGGCTTCTGGGTAAACTTCCCGCAGGTAGGTAATTAACATCCCAAACTGTGTACCCCAATCGCCGACGTGGTTTAACCGCAAAACATCATGTCCCTGAAATTCCAAAATCCGGGCGATACAATCACCGATAATGGTAGAGCGCAAGTGTCCCACGTGCATTTCTTTGGCAATATTCGGGCTAGAAAAATCCACAACTTCTCGTTTTGGATTTTCCGCTTTTGGTATTCCTAACCTAGAATCTGCTTGAATGGCGTTGAGTTGTGTTTCTAGGTAGGAAGTTTTCAGCTTGAGATTGATAAAACCAGGTCCTGCTATTTCTGGTGTTTCGCAAAACTCGGATACATCTAGTTTCTCCACAATAGCAGAGGCGATCGCCCTGGGTTGCTGTCCTAACTTTTTACTCAGGGACAAAGCCACATTTGCTTGATAGTCACCAAATTTAGGATTACTCGCAGTCACCAAAATTGGGTCTACTCCGGCGTACTCAGCGCCAAAAGCAGTCACTAAAGCCTGCTGAAGTTTCAGTTTTAGTTGTTCTTGTGTAGCGTTCATATATTAATGTTATCTGTTTATGGGAGGCTATTGGCTGAGACTTTCTGTAAAACTTGACTATTTTAGCTCTAACTAGTACGGCTTAAGCCACGCTACGCTATCGGGCGATTGATTTACCTGAAATTTTCATACTTAAATCTAACCACTTGGATTGAGTAATGGGCGCACTACTAGATATATAGTCAACCCCGGTCTCAGCAATAGTGCGAATAGTCTCTAGGGTCACATTTCCCGAAGCTTCAATTTTCACCCTAGTATTCTGCTGACGGATTAACTGCACCGCTTGACCCATCATCTCCACAGGCATATTATCCAACATAATAATATCCGCTTGATGTTCTAATGCGGCCGTCACTTGTTCTAGGGTTTCGGTCTCTACTTCAATAGTCAGAGGATAGGGTATCTGGGAACGAATGCGGGTAATGGCTTCACCAATTCCGCCAGCAGCAGCAATGTGATTATCTTTAATCATGACAGCATCATCTAAGCCCATGCGGTGATTTATCGCTCCACCTACCGCAGATGCGTACTTTTCTAATAATCTCAGCCCTGGTGTAGTTTTGCGGGTGTCCACAAACTGAGCCGGTAAATCTGCTATTTGCTCTACATATATATGTGTGAGAGTAGCAATTCCACTCAACCCCATGGCCAAGTTCAGCGCCACCCGTTCACCCATGAGCAGCGCATCTAGGGAACCATCAATTTCTGCTATGACTTGTCCTGGTTCACACTTTTCACCATCAGGGACAAGAGCCACAAAATTTACTTTTTCATTCAAAAGTTCAAATACCCTGGCTGCAACTGGTAACCCCGCAATTATCCCCGATGCTTTAGCGACCCATTGAGCTTCTCCTGTAGTTGCATTTTGGCATAACAGAGATTGAGTAGTGCGATCGCCCCGACCAATATCTTCTACCAACCAGCCACGCAGCAAAGGATCTAGAACTACCCTTGGCGGTAAAACACCGAATTTACTCACAACTTAGTTACTTTTTTTTTGATTTACAGACCAACTATACCTCAAAAGGCTTGCTATATAAGACTTTCAGAGAGATGAAAAAAAATCTGCAAAAATTAGAAAAAAAGAGTTGACAAAGCTAGAGACAGTAGCTATATTGGATAAGTGCCTGAGAGACAAGCGCTGCAAAGCGGAGTCCGAGGGAACACCGAACCATGAAAATATTATAGTTTGAAAGC
>NZ_JANQDG010000101.1:0-46182 GCF_029891665.1 Anabaenopsis sp. FSS-46
AAAAATAAGGTGTAGATGTCTAGATTGCATTGTGCTGTCGAGGGTTTAGTAATTTCTCTCATTCTCCCATACCCATTACTAGACGACCCTTATTTATCAATGCACTATTTTGTTATTCTGTCAATGCGTAAGTCCTAGATATGTGGTAAGGGTAACTTCAAAAACCGGATCTGATTCTGCCAGTGATTTAAAATACTACTTTGCGCCGCTAGGGGATCATGGGGAAATACTGCACCTACTTCTAAGGATAGTAGGACGGCAGTATATTTACCACTGGCTGTTAATTCCTGTGCTAGGGTGAGCATGGCAGTGGTTTTACCGGTTTGTCTAGGTGCATGGATGACAAAGTAATTGCGCTGTTCAATTAGGCGTTTTAACTCTGGTAACCGTTCACTGGTGGGTAGGGTGTAGTGGATATCTGGTTGACAAGGACCTGCGGTGTTGAACCATTTAGTCATAATAGTTTAGGTTGACGGTTGACGGTTGACGGTTGACTGTTCGACTCCACTCAGGGCGAGTCGCTCACCGACCACGGGTGACTGTTGAGGGTTGTAACAATGTTTGAGAAATATCACCGGGAGCCAGTGTAGTTTTAGGGGGATCTAAAATTTTTGCTCCATCATGAGGGACTTTTAAAACAACCTCTAACTAAACCGTGTTACCCCAACCGGTTTTTAATTTCTCCTGCTAAGTTATCCAGGGTGACTTCCACCTGTTCACCGGATTTTAAATCTTTGAGAGATGACTTTTGGGCTGCAGCTTCCTCGGAGCCAATGATTACACAAAATTGAATCCCTTGTTTATCAGCAAGTTGGAATTGTTTACCTAAAGGGCGCTGCTCGAAATTAGTTACTACATTAATTCCCGCGCGGCGCAGGTTTTGAGATACATTTAAATAAGTAGGCATTAAGTCTGCTTGCATATTTACGACCATCACTTGGGCTGGTGTGGGAGATAAAGTATTAAGAATACCAGCTTTAAGTAAGCGACTAATTAAACGAGTTAAGCCGATAGAAATACCCACACCGGGCATTTTTTCGCCTAAAAAAGTTCCCACTAATTCCTCATATCTACCGCCTGAGCAAATACTACCTAAAGCTTCATGACCTAACAAAGTTGTTTCGTAAACGGTTCCGGTATAATAATCAAGACCACGTGCAATAGATAAGTCAATACAAAACCGATTTTCTGAGACTCCTAAATTACGCACACCTGCAATGACAGTTGCTAACTCAGTCACTCCCAAATTAAATACTTGGGCTTCTGGGAGATTTTCGGCCAGATGCTTGAGCTTATCTAAAACCTGATCAACGGAACCATGAATATTAATAAAATCAATAATTTTTTGTGTATGTTCGGTATTAATGCCTTCTGCTGCCAAAGCTTGCTTAACTTTAGCCTCACCGATTTTTTCTAGATTGTCAATTATACTAATACAGGATTTAATTTTATTTTCAGGAATACCCACAGATTGAAAAAAGCCTGTAAGCACCTTGCGATTATTGATGCGAATCAGAAAATCACCAATATTAACTTTCTCAAAGATTTCGCTAATAATTGCGGGCATTTGAGCATCATAGAGTAAACTCAGTTCACGACGAGCCACTACATCAATATCACACTGGCGGAACTGACGAAAGCGCCCATCTTTGGCGCGTTCACCCCGAAAGACTACATCCATTTGGTAACGTGCAAAAGGAAAAGTTAATTCATTGAGGTGACGCGCAATGTAAGCAGCTAGGGGTACAGTTTGGTCAAATTTTAAAGCTCTAGCTTCTGAACCTGTTTCCCCGGATTTTTCCTTTTGAGCTTGCAGATTTGGTGGTAATATAGGGTCAATGCCATAGATAATATTATCTCCTTGATTGCCCTTGGCTTGTAAAACTTCTAAACGTTCGACTGCGGGGGTTTCAATGGGAGTAAAGCCATAACTTTCAAATACGCGGCGAATGTGATCTAACAAATATAATTCCAAGCGTTTTTCGCTGGGAAGAAATTCGGGGAATCCGCTGGGGGTAGAAAAGTTAATTTTGTCACTTTTGGCCATATTTACACCTTGTTAAATATCAGATTGGGAAATTAAGAAATTAAATTATAACGCTTCTGAGATCAATAAAATGCAGAGCCATTGTGGATTAGTGTAAATCGCGCCAACTGTGGTCAAACCACCAAGGGTCGGGACTGGAGTTGTTTTTGATCAAAAATGCTTTTTTTCTGAGGAAGCGTTGAATTAACCCTCGTCCCAGGGGTGAAGCTCCCAGACCGGATAATTTAAAAGAATTTTTTTCTCCCTCAGACACAATAGCAGTCAAAGCAGCATCATTAATACTAATAGCACCAGCATCAAGTCTACCCACGGCTAAGGCTTCCTCTTGGGAGAGTGCAAACACGGCTGCGCTTTGTCCATATATAGAATCATTTGCTAAGTATACCGCTTCCTCAAGGGTGGTAAATGGCATTACTGGCATAATGGGGCCAAAAGTTGGATCTGTCATGAGCTTCATAGAATGGTTGACTTGGGTGATTACGGTGGGACGACACCACCAACCCCCGCCTAATTGTTCTACCTTACCGCCACAATGTATTAATGCTCCGTTTTCTATTGCATCTATTAGATGGTGGTTGATAATTGCGGCTTGTTTTTCGGTGATGATAGGGCCAATTTCTCCACTGTCAAGGTGGGGATGGGCTAAGTGTAAAGTAATAGCTCTAGCTATGAGTTGATGATAAAACTGTGTAAATATTGATTGGGCTACATAAATTCTTTGAATGGAAACAAATGACTGTCCAGCGTTGAATACTGAACCCCACAAAATAGCACGGGTGGCTAATTCCAGATTGGCTGATTCTAAAACAATGGCTGGGTCTTTTCCCCCTAATTCTAAATAGGCGGGAATGAGGCGTTGAGCTGCGGCCTGAGCTACTTTTCTCCCTGTGGTTAGACTCCCGGAAAAGCAAACTAAATCTACGTTGTCTATGAGGTTAGCGCCTGTTTCTCCTCCTCCTTCGACAAAACTTAACACATCACGCAAGTCTGGTACAGTCTTGAGGGCTGTAATCAGGGGGGCGACGAAGCGGGGTGAAATCTCGCTAGGTTTGACAATGACGGCACAACCTGCTATTAATGCGGGAATGGTGTTGATTGTGGATAGCAATAGGGGTAGGTTCCAGGTGCTAATTACCCCCACTAAGGGGTAAGGTACTGATGTTTGTTCTAGGGCGATAAATGGGATGGCTGTATTTTTAGCCGAGTCTCGTAGTAGTTCTGGGCTTAAGTCACACCAACGGTCAATATTATCTAGGAAAGTGTTTATTTCTAATATTGAGGTGGACAGTCTCCCGGTATCAGTTACTAAAGCCTGTGTGAGCTGTTCCTGAACAGAGACTATTGCTTGTTTCCATGTCTGTAAGGCCTCAATTCTGGCTTCTAAACCGATGTGATACCAGCGAGTTTGCGCCCTGCGAGCGCGCTGGCACTGGTGTGATAATAATCTAGGAGATGGGGGGAGAATTACATAGTCATACTTGCCATTTCGAGGGTTACGGACTTCGATGGGTTTATTCATTAGTATATTTTTTGATTATATTTATTAAAGTAGCCATGGCTAGGTTACCTTTGAAACTAGAATTGATGGTAGTTTGACACCGCAGGATTCATGAAGATACTGTTGAGGGCAGGGTATTTTTGTCATCTCACTGTTTTTCTTCTGTGTCAAGTATATTATTTATGCTCCCTATTCTGATTCTTTTGTCAAGTCATTTTTATACTAAATTAGATGAGCTTACCCTGGTTGAAAGGGTAGTATAATATTAAGCAATAGGCCTATTTACAAGAAAAGCAACTATGGGACAGTCAGCTTTCAGTTCTCAACCAAACCTTGCTCAGAAAATTGTACAGTGGAAAGCTGGACTGGCTGATTTAGGACGACGCAATCCTCTGATCAAGTTTCGGCAAAATAGTCCTCGAAATTTAGAAGTTATCACAGATGAACCAGATGTTCTCTTCACCAAGCTAACAAAAGAGAAAAAATCCCTTTCTTTTTTCAGGATTGATAGTGAAAATCAAGACATTACCCAGTTAGAAAACTTTAAAGCATTAACAGCCGAAAAAAATCCGCTTGAATTAATTACTCGCCAAATAGGCAATGAGCAATTAAAACGGCTCAACAAATTACGCCTTGAGGCGCGACGGTCATTTGAAGAACGAGGTGTCAACAGTTTGTTTCTGGCACTTGGAACCTTAAGTTGGTATGAGAAGGATAAACCAGATGATACTTTACTATCCCCACTCATTTTAGTACCTGTAGACTTAATTAAAGAACCTAGACGAGAGGTTTATAAGATATCTTTTTTAAACGAGGATATTGCACTAAATCCAACCCTGGCACAAAAGTTAAAGCAGACTTTTGGAATTGAGCTTCCAGATGAAGAAGCTATACAAACACTAAGTTATAACAAAATTATTACTGAGATTAGGGAACTATTAGAAGAACAAAAGACATGGGAAATTAAAGAGAATGTATTTCTCTCACTATTTTCCTATGCAAAGGCTGCAATGGTGAGGGACATTATCGAAAATGAAACTCTGATTTTTGACCACCCAATTTTGCAAGCAATTAGTGGAGATTTAACTAATTATCAGTCGAACTATACAGAACCCCTACCTGCATCTGCTCTGGATTCACAAGTAAAACCTGAAGGAATATTTCAAATTGTTGATGCTGACTCCAGTCAACAAGTTGTAATTGAAGCAGCAAAAGCTGGTTCTAGCTTTGTTGTCCAAGGACCTCCAGGAACAGGTAAAAGTCAAACTATTGTAAATATGATTGCGGAACTGATTGGCGATGGTAAATCAGTTTTATTAGTTGCAGAAAAAGAGACAGCATTGAGTGTGGTTTATAAACGCATGGCTGAATGTGGTTTAGACCATATGTGTCTTAATCTTCATCACAGTGGGACAACAGATAAGCGAGAGCTTGTACATAATTTGTCAAAAACTATTGAATACGTTAAACTTGATAGTGCAGAAAATAATCATCTTTTCTTTGAAAGGCTTGTTTCTACTCGTCAATCACTAATTTTATATCTGACAAGTTTACACACTAAGGAAAAGCCTTTAGAAAAATCAGCATTTGAGATATTTGGTGAACTTTTGAGAAAAGAACGGGAAGCAGTTCCCAGTATGAATGCCATATTTGCAAACTTCAGCCAATGGAATCCTCTGCGATTCCAAGAGGCAAAAGTTTTATTAAATCAACTGGCACAATTTATACCTTTATTTAAGGGAGAAAAAATAAATATTTGGGCAAAAAGTTCTCTAGATTCTTATTCTTATGAGCTGGAGTTGCAAATCAGAGAGGAAATAGAAGAATTTCAGGAAGCACTTTCTTCACTGCAAAAGATTAATCAACAATTGCAGACAAATTTACAAATTCCAGCTTTGCTGAATTTAGAGTCTCTAGATAATTGCTATTTGGCTATTCAACATATATTGAAAGTACCACCATCGAAGTTACCGGATAATTGGGCTAAAGTAAATATTGCTCAGGCTCAAGATGCTTTTAATACTCTAAAAAGTGATGTTCGGGAAATTGAAAAGAATAAGCGATCGCGGGAAAATAGAAATTTTATCAGCCAGATTTTAAGATTATTTGAAATTTTTAATAGGAAGAAAGCTAATCATATTGAGTCTTTGCAAAATAGGTTACGTCAGAGTGACTATCCTGCTCGTCGGATTTTTGGTTGTTTATTTAATCCAGAAGTTTGTAGTGAAGCAGAGTTAAAAGAAATTGAACAAGCTTTAAGTTGGTTGGTTGGCTTACAAAAGTATTCGCTTCCTGCTGATTACATTCAAAATTTGATAAATTCTCCTTTAAAAAGGCGTGAATTTGCTGAATTAGTTAAGAAATATGAGTCAGTCCATAACAGTATTAGAAAAGGATTAAATTTCCTATTATCTTACTTTAGGGAAAGTGATATCACAGATTCTTATCTACCTCATAATCAAATTGCTTTTGTGGAATTAGAAACATTTTTAAACGTAGCTCAATCGGAATTGTCTGATTTTCAAGAATGGTTAAGTTATAAAGAAACTTACCAAAAAATCGAAAATATTGCCAATAGTAAATTCTTAGATGCTTTACGTGAGAATCAAATTCAACCAGAGCAATGGTTTCCGGTTTTAGAAAAGCGCATTTATCAAATATGTCTTGATGCTATTCTGGCGAGAAAACCGGAGTTGAAGAATTTTAATGTTGAAGTACACGAACGGCTCATCAAGGAGTTTGCTCAACTCGACTATAATCAACTAGATGCTGCTAGAGAACGTCTAAAACAGTTTCATGTGCAACGTTGGCAAAAGTGGGAAAATACCTCACTTGCTCTAGCTGAGTTACCTAATTTGAAAAGAGAAACGACTAAGAAAAGCCGACATTTACCTATACGTAAACTCCTCAACGATAGACAAAAGGGGATACCAAACTTAGTTAAAACCTTAAAGCCTTGCTGGATGATGAGTCCGCTTTCGGTAAGCCAATATATAAATCCAAATGTAGTTCATTTTGATGTTCTGATTTTTGATGAAGCATCTCAGCTTCGGACTGAAGATGTTGTTCCTGCGATTATCCGTTCTAATCAAGTTATTGTAATTGGCGATAATAAACAGCTTCCTCCCACATCATTCTTTTCTACTGGAGATAAGGAGGAAGATATTAATGATGAGGATGATGCAAGCTATGAAAGCGTTTTGGATGAATGTTCAAATTTTATGTTTGCGCGAACGCTGAAATGGCATTATCGCAGTCAAGACGAACGTTTGATAGCGTTTTCTAATAAGTATTTTTATGATTCTCAGTTAGTTACCTTTCCAAACCCAATTCAAAATTCAGATTTGGGAGTGTCGTTTAAATATGTTCCTGATGGAGTTTATGATCGTGGTGGACGCAGAGATAATCGACGCGAAGCAGAAGTGGTTGCTCATTTGGCCTTAGAGCATTTTCGTAAGTTTCCCGAACAATCCCTTGGTATTATTGCCTTTAGCGAAGCACAAGGGGAGGCGATTCAGGAGCAAATTGAGATTTTAGGGCAAGAAAATCCCGATTTTGAGATATTTTGCAGCGATAACTCATCTCAGTTTTTTCTCAAAGCACTGGAAAATGTTCAGGGTGATGAGCGAGATGGGATTATACTCAGCATTGGGTATGCTCGTGATGATCAAGGTAAACTTTCTCTTAACTTTGGACCATTGAATCGCCAAGGTGGACAACGACGACTCAACGTAGCTATCACAAGGGCAAAAAGTAAAATTACACTTGTTTCTTCCATACAGGGTGGAGACATTGACTTAACCCGGACTAAAAGCAAAGGTGTAGAAGCACTGCGTAATTACTTAGAATACGCTGCGAGTGGTGGAGAACGACTGCAAGGTAACTCTTACACGGACACGCTTCATTTTGACTCGCCATTTGAGGAAGATGTTTACCATACTTTATCACAGCAGGGATACACTATCCGCACCCAAGTTGGATGCTCAGGATATCGGATTGACCTTGCTGTGGTCAATAATAAGCGTTCAGGAGAGTTTTTATTGGGGATTGAGTGTGATGGTGCATCTTACCATAGTTCACCGACTGCCAGAGATCGCGATCGCCTGCGACAACAGGTGCTTGAAAGACTAGGTTGGAAAATTTACCGGATTTGGTCAACAGACTGGTTTCGTAATAAACCTGTTCAAGTTCGTTTGTTGATGGAAAGAATTAAACAACTTGACCAATAGGGTCTAAACTGGGGAAGCTTAAGTTGGATATCTCCATCAGGTGTGAGCGATCGCCAAGGGTACCTCTCACATCTGTTACTCGGAAAAAAATATAGCAGGGGGCAGGGGGCACCGGAGCAGGGGGAAGCCTTGAAACGCTTGAATTTCAACGGTTTTATCTTTTGTTTGTGTCCTAACCACCTTGGCGGTTGCTATATGTTAAAAATGGAATTAATTAAGTTGAAATGGTGTGTATTTACCTCCCAATGCTTCTACAATGGTGCGAGTATTAGCTACCATCATTTTGATATAGGAATCGGTATCACTGCCTTTTGCACCAATGGAATCAGAGTATAATTTACCTGGTGCTAATTTTACACCGGCTTCTTGAGCAACGGTAGTAATTAAGGCTTTGTTGATTGTAGTCTCAGCAAAGATGGCGGGTACACGGGTGTTTTTGATAGACTCTACTAAACGCCCAACTGTTTGGGCGCTGGGTTGTTCTTCTGTACTCACACCGATTAATGTCCCGGCGATCGCCAAGCCATAGGCTTGAGTATAATATTGAAAAGCGTCATGGGTGGTGACCAGTTGGCGGTTATTTGGGGGGATTGTTTGAATTTGTTGATTAATCCAGTTATGTAATTGCTGTAGTTGATTGGTTAATTCAGATGCTCTTTGAGTAAATTCTGGTGCGTCTGGGGGGGATAATTTAATCAACTCATCCCGAATTATATTTACTATAGCGATGGCATTTTCTGCACTTCCCCACACATGGGGGTCTGGTATAATTTTCCCATCACCTTGATCTAATTTCAAGGCTGAGACTATTTCACCCACTGCTACCTTATGGGCTTTTTGACCCACCGCATTCATTAACTTAATTAGTCCGGGTTCCAAATCATAGCCATTATACAAGATTAAATCAGCCGTTTCTAAAACCCGGCCATCTGCTGGTGTGGGTTCATAAACATGGGGGTCTACACCTGCTTGGAGAATACTAATTAATTCAATGTCCTCTGCGCCGACTACCTCAGCTAAATCAGCAATAATAGTATTAGTTGCGACTACTCGTGGTTGTGCATCAATCCCCCCGGAGACGGGGTTACTATCTATTTGGTTACATCCGCCTATGGCCAACCCTAACAATACTCCTACCACACCTGGGCAAAATAATCTAGCTGTTGATTTCATTGAGTTACACTTGTTCTCATCTTCTTCTCATATTTAAGGTACACTATTCTCATATTCTTTTCATTTTTCTGGGAAGTCGCGAAAATGTTCACCCTAGACCCTGTGTACCCCATGAACTATGCAGTTACAAATACAAGTATTAATATTACCCATGTTGGGGTGCATTACCACACAGCAGCAGCTTTAACAGATGTAAACTGTATCATTAAACCAGGGAGAATCACGGGGATTTTTGGTCCTAATGGTGCTGGTAAAAGTACGTTAATGAAAGCCATGCTGGGGTTGGTCTCCCTGAGTAGTGGCAGAGTTTTGTATAAAGAGAAACTATTAACCCAGCAACTAGAAAAAGTTGCATATATCCCCCAGCGGAATCAAATAGATTGGAGTTACCCTGCTACAGTGTGGGATGTGGCGATGATGGGAAGGGTAAAAAAGACGGGTTGGTTACGTAGCTTTTCCCCGGTTAGTCGTCAGGAAACTAAAAACGCCCTCGACCGGGTAGGAATGTTAGCATATTGCGATCGCCCCATAGGAGAATTATCTGGGGGACAACAACAAAGGGTATTTTTAGCCCGTGCTTTGGCACAGCAAGCAGATATATACTGCTGTGATGAACCACTAGCGGGGATTGACCAAAAAACCCAAGCTGTGATTTTTACTGTCTTTCGGGAATTAGCCGCTGCTGGTAAAATTGTTTTAGTGGTTAACCACGATTTAGGCGAATCAATTACTCACTTTGATGATTTAATTTTACTCAATCGGGAATTAATCGCTACAGGTGTACGAGAGCAAGTTCTGACAGCAGAAAACCTGAATCGCGCCTATGGTGGTCGAGTTATGTACTTTAATGATGCTGCTTAAATTATCCCTATTTCTGGTTTGGTATAAATAGGACTGGCTGAATAAATCTAAAACCTATATAAATCAAAGGTTTGAGATTGCTAAAAAACAAAATCGGTGCAGGGTTTTTCCTGGTTTTACCATCAAAAGTGGACATTTTAGGTTAAATAAATCAAATCGGAAAATTTAGGGGTGACGGATAGCTCAAACTGTTCGGTGTGTTCCCTGTTCCCTGTTCCCTGTTCCCTATCCCCACGAAAAGAATTTCTGTTGCAAACCCTAAATACCTATGATTGAAGCATTAATTGAGCCACTACAATATACCTTCATGCAGCGATCGCTCCTGGTCGCCATTATAGTCGGTTTGCTGTGTGCCGTGGTGGGTAGTTACTTAATGGTGCAAAGATTAGCATTACTGGGTGATGCTATCAGTCATTCAGTCTTGCCAGGACTGGCGATCGCCTTTATACTAGGAGCAAACATTTATTTAGGGGCATTTATAGCCGGGGTAATCAGTACAATCGCCATCACCTGGATAAAAAGCCACTCCCCCATCAAAGAAGATGCGGCGATGGGTATAGTCCTGTCTGCATTTTTCGCCACGGGGATCACTTTAATTACAGTGATTCAAAAGACCCAAAAAATCGACCTGAGTCATTTTCTGTTTGGTAATATTCTGGGGGTAACATCCCAGGAGGTGCGGGACACGGCCATGATTGCGGCTATAGTTTTAATAGTTGTTTTCTTATTATATAAAGAACTATTATTTTACACCTTTGACCCGCTGGGGGCGCAAGCTGCGGGTTTACCGGTAAATCGGTTAAACTTTGGCTTAATGGTGCTGATTGCTCTGACAATTGTGGCTAGTATGAAAACTGTAGGCGTTATCCTAGTCTTAGCACTGTTAATTACACCGGGAGCGACTGCTTACCTGTTGGTGAAACGGTTACATCAAGTTATGATTGTAGGCGCATTCGCTGGGTGTATTTCCAGTATTAGCGGAATGTACCTCAGCTACTTTTTTAATTTACCCTCTGGTCCGGCGATAGTTTTAGTAGCGTCAGGCTTATTTTTGTTAGCATTACTGTTTAGTCCTAAAAACGGGATTTTGACGTCAAGAATGAGTCGTAAAAATACATAAATGATTAAATACTGACAAAAATTACAGCTTAGTTGAAAATTCTTCGTTAATCTAACAAAAGCAGTTTATTTTCCAGCAAAATGACCGGAAGCAGTCCCACAATTTTAGCCTTAGACTTTGATGGAGTAATTTGCGATGGACTAATAGAGTATTTTGAAGTCGCATGGAAAACCTATTGTAAAATTTGGTCTCCAGTAGATAACACGCCCCCAGATGATTTACCATTAAGATTCTATCGCCTCAGACCAGTGATTGAAACGGGTTGGGAAATGCCAGTTTTAATCAAAGCTTTAATAGATGGAATTCCCGAAACCTCAATTTTGCAGGAATGGGGGAAAATCACCCTGCGGATTTTATTAGAGTATAGTCTGCAATCCCAAACAATTGCCCTGCAACTTGACAATTTGCGGGATGAATGGATCAAAACTGATTTAGAAGGTTGGCTAAACCTGCATAGATTTTACCCCGGCGTAGTGGAAAGAATGAAAATCACCCTAGCCGGTGAAACAAAAATATACATTGTCACTACCAAAGAAGGGCGCTTTGTTGAGCGGTTATTAGCAAGGGAAGGGGTGAACCTACCACCGGGGGTAATTTTCGGTAAGGAAGTTAAACGACCCAAATATGAAACTTTGAGAGAATTAATTGGTAAGGCTGCAGAGAAACCGGTTAAACTGTGGTTTGTAGAAGATAGGCTGAAAACATTACAATTGGTGCAACAACAAACGGACTTGAAAGATGTTGAACTTTTTCTGGCAGACTGGGGATATAACACCCAAACAGAAAGGAAAGCAGCCCAAATTCATCCGACAATCGGACTACTAAGCCTATCCCAGTTTACTAAAAACTTTGCTGCCTGGCAATAAGGCCTCAAACCCTAGGCGCATGATCATCTGTGTTCATCTGTGGTGATTTTTTCCACTCACAGATGATTGAGTAAATCTAAAAATTGTGCTATAAGTGCGATAAATTTATAGCAATATAAAATAACTGTGGTTAACACAACCAACCAAACCTAAGTTATTTTATGCTAGATATTACAAAATTAGCGCGACAAATGCAGGGTTTAAGTCAACATCTGAGTTTAGAAGCTGCTGCAAGTCGCCAGAGGTTAGAATTAGCTCAAGAATATTTACAAAAAGCTTATGAGTCTCAGCAAGAGTTGATAGAGCTTCAGCAACGATGGCGCGATCGCATTCTGTTTGCGAATGCTACACCCATAGAACCCCTGGAAACCCGCATTAATATTCTAGTCCCCCCCAAAGTGCATACGGTCATCGCCACTGACGGGTCTCAAATTGCGCCCAACCATCATGAAATTGCTTACTGTTACCTGTTGAACATTGGTAGAGTAGTGTTACACTATGGGCAAAACCGCCAACCACTGCTAGATAGTTTACCAGAAGTATTTTATCGCCCGGAGGATTTATATATATCTCGGCAATGGGGAATTAAAACTGAGGAGTGGATGGGATATCGCCGCACTGCTTCGGAAACTACAGTTTTAGCAGAATTAGCTTGTGCAGCTAAAGGAGAAGCTCCGGCCTTAGCAATGGTGGATGGTTCTTTAATTTACTGGTTTTTAGAGCAGTTACCTTTAGATGCACGCGATCGCATTTTACCACCAATCCTGGAAGCATGGCAACAGTTGCATCTGGCTAAAATTCCCCTGTTAGGATATCTGAGCGCCTCTCGCCACATTGATTCTATCAACTTTTTCAGATTATTGACTTGTCCCCATCAGGTTCCCGACTGTAAAAGTTATTGTCCGGACCCTGCGGAAAAATCTCCTTGTCAAGTTTTTGACACTTTGAGAGATACTACTTTATGGGGAACGACATTACAACCAGGACAACGTGGTCCGATCTGGCGTAGTAATAACCGGGTTTTAGAACTTTATGAGCAGCAAATAATTTACTTTTGCCACGTCCATGTAGGCAGTGAAATTGCCCGGATAGAATTTCCTGCCTGGGTAGCTGAAGATACAGATATGCTGAACCAAGCGCTGGCGATGATGCTGGCCCAGGTGCAGAAAGGCCAAGGCTACCCTGTAGCGATCGCAGAAGCCCATAATCAAGCAGTAGTCAGGGGAGGAGATAGAAGCCGTTTTTTTGCTCTCTTAGAGAGACAAATGATTAAAGCCGGTTTGAGAAATGTGGGAACTTCCTACAAAGAAGCTAGAAAACGAGGCAGTATTGCGTGATACCAGACCTATTTGCCCCAGTATTAGGACAATCCCAAGCCATTGAATTACTTACCCAAGGGGTCAAACAAGACCGAGTCCCCCCGGCTTATTTATTTGTGGGCATAGATGGTGTGGGTAAAAGCCTGGCTGCTAGGTGCTTTGTAGAACTACTTTTTTACGTGGAAACACTTAACTTGACTACATTACAAAATCGGTTGCGTCAAGGTAATCATCCTGACTTGTGGTGGGTAGAACCAACTTACCAATACCAAGGAGAAAGATTCACGGCCGCAGAAGCAGCCGTGAAAAAACTTAAGCGCAAAGCTCCCCCGGTAATCAGACTAGAGCAGATCCGGGAAGTTAGCGAATTTCTCAGCCGTCCTCCCTGGGAAGCACGCAGAAACGTGGTTGTTATTGAGTCAGCCCAGACAATGGCGGAAGCTGCTGCTAATGCGTTGCTGAAAACCTTGGAGGAACCGGGTAGAGCGACAATAATTTTAATTGCACCATCACCTGAGTCTATATTACCCACATTGGTGTCACGTTGTCAACGTATCCCCTTTTATCCGTTGGATACACAGTCCTTAACTCAAGTCTTGACCCAAACGGGACATGAGGCAATTTTGGCAAATCAGGCACTATTAAATATGGCTGCTGGTAGTCCGGGTAGTGCGATCGCATCCTATGAGCAATTACAAGCAATTCCGGAAACCTTACTCCAAGATGTGAGCAAAAGACCATCATCTTACCGCCAAGCTTTAGAATTAGCCAAGAAAATCGCCCAAGAGTTAGACACAGAAGCACAACTATGGTTAGTGGATTATCTGCAACAATCCTACTGGCAACAGTGGCATCAACCACAAATCATGCACCAACTAGAACAAACTCGTAAATTCTTAATGTGTTACGCCCAACCGCGGTTAGTTTGGGAATGCACATTTATAGCCATGCTCCCCCGAAGAATGGAATAACCGCCCATTTTTGTGGATGCATCCGATTTGACCGGGACTTCTCCGTCTGAAAAAAGTTGTTTTTGCATACCTAATTCACACCTGTAATTATTCCATACTTTAGCTGATCAGATGCCCCCCCCAAATATCAACGGGTAAATAACTTGATGTGAAACTGTTCGTAGAGTAGGTTACATAACTTTACAGATGGGTGAAATCCCGGATAAATTTCACTCTATCACTGATGCGGAAGCACCCTCATTGGATTGAGGTAAGCTGGGTAACTCTAAACAATATCCTGCCCCATACACTGTTTTAATATAGCGGGGGTGACGGGGATCTGGTTCTAGTTTAGTTCTCAAGTGGCGGATATGCACCCGAATAGTTTCAATATCATCATCTGGGTCATAACCCCAAACCTCCCGCAAGATTTCACTGGGGGAAACTGTCTGACCGTGGCGTTGCAGCAAACAGTGCAGGAGTTCAAATTCCAGATGAGTGAGTTTCACTGTTTGATTAAACCATATGGCCTCAAATCTTTCTGGAACCAGAGTTAAATTCCCATAGTTGAGAATTTCGCTATGTTTTGCTGCTTGGGGGATGCGGTCAGTACGTCGCAATAACGCCCGCACCCGTGCTAACATCTCCTCAACTTCAAAGGGCTTAGTGAGGTAATCATCCGCCCCGGCATTGAAGCCTTCCACTTTGTCATGAGTTTGACTTAAAGCCGTCAGCATCAAGACGGGAATTTCCGCCGTGCGGTCATCCCGCCGTAGGCGTTGGCAAACTGTAAACCCGTCTACTCTGGGTAACATCAGGTCAAGCATGATTAAGTCAGGTTGTAGCTGTAGCGCCAGCGCTTGACCTTTGATACCATCTTCCGCCTGGCTGACATCGTAGCCAGCCATCTCTAAATTGACGGCCACTAGTTCTGAAATGGCGGCGTCATCGTCTATGACAAGAATCCTCGGCATTATTTAATAACTTATTACTACTTCATTAAGGATAAATAAGAACCTTTGATAGATACAAAGATTTTTATCTTGATTATAAGAAACACTTAAATCTAACATAAATGTCAAATTACAAGATGGTGGCATCAGAAATAAAGTACTCTAAATCCTATATGTGTTGTGTTCTTCTGCCTACAATTCGCCTGGATTCCTGGAAAATGCTGTGTAGGGAAAACGTTGTTGGGGGGGTTCAACCCCGTTCCCTGGTATAACCGCAAATTAAACTAGTTATTATCCCACCTTAATGTTCCTCGAATAAGTTCTGATAGTGCGATAGAGAAGCGCTGCTGCGTACAGGGCGATCGCGTATTTAGGTAAAGAGAAGAACAACACAATGGAAGTCTCAAGACGTAAATTTTTAACCTTAGCTGGCACAAGTGCAGCTACCGTGACAATGCTGTCACCATTGGAAGCATTTTATGCCCGGGTTGCCCGTGGTGAAATGCCCAACAGCACCGGTTATGGAGCTCTGGAGGACAAGCTACCCTTAAACACAGCTGAACTGCCTGATAACTTTAAAAACATACCGATTTTAAAACTCCCTCGGACATTTAACTACACGGCCTTCCATTTTACTGGTGAGCCAATGGGCGACGGGTTCAGAGTACCATCGAACCATGACGGGATGGCTGCATACTCCGGGGCTAACGGCTCAACAATTCTAGTTTGTAACCATGAACTGGGTACTTCCGCTAACCACCCTGTGAGTGGTGATAATCGCTACTCCACTGGCGCTCAGGGGGGAACCAGTACGATTGTAGTGGGAGCAAACCGCAGACCCATCACAAACTTTAACTCCTTAGCAGGTACTGTTCGTAACTGTGCAGGTGGACCGACACCCTGGCGGACATGGGTTACTTGTGAAGAAACCTTTTCTACAAGCACTAATACCACTGGTACTGCTGGGACCCAAACCGTTAGACACGGTTACAACTTTGAGGTTGTAGCTGACCCGAATAGCGGTTTAGTCACCCCAGTTCCCTTGATAGACATGGGACGCTTTAACCATGAGGCTATAGCTGTAGACCCCAGAACTGGCTATGTGTACGAAACTGAAGACCGTGGTGATAGCTGCTTCTATCGGTTTGTACCTAATGTCAGACCTACCAAAGCCGGGGACTTGGCTCAAGGCGGTACTCTGTATGCTTTAAAAGTTAGAGGTACAGAAAACTTTGCCCTTAATACCATCAATAATCCTAATTTTGGTGGTGAACCTGGGAAGGTTAAGGTTGGTCAAAAATTGCCTGTAGAGTGGGTGCAAATTGATAATCCCGACCCAGATGCTGAGAATGCTGGTACTGGGGTTGGTGTGCGTTACGAAGCTCAAAGCAAGGGTGCTGCCATTTTCTTCCGGGGTGAGGGCGCTTGGTATGGTAATCAAATGGTTTACTTTGTTGCTTCTCAAGGTGGTCCACCTGTATCTGATGCTGCTAACGCCAGAGGTAATGGTCAAGTTTGGGCTTATGACCCGGCGAGAGAAGAGTTAACTTTAGTAGTTGAAGCTTCTCCGAGTGGTCAATTTTTACAAGCTCCTGATAATATCACTGTTGCTCCTTGGGGTGACCTGTTCCTATGTGAGGATGGTAGTGGTACTGATTATATTGTGGGTGTTAACGGCAAAGGTGAAGTTTATCAATTTGCCATGAACAACTTTAATAGCAGTGAGTTTGCTGGCGCTTGCTTCTCTGCTGACGGTAGAACGATGTTTGTTAACATTCAGTCTCCGGGTATTACACTGGCTATTTTTGGTCCATGGAATCGTCGCCGATAAGTATTAAGTAGTGTTTAAATGAGAGAAAAAACTGGGTTTTCCCAGTTTTTTTTGCATAAATACACAGGTTAAAAACCTAACTTCACACCCCGAATGGCATAATCTAATAACTCCATGGGGTGCATGACTGAAATGGTTTTACCCTGTAATTGTAAATGCTTGGTAATTTGCAAGGTACAACCGGGATTAGCAGAAGCAATTAACTGTGCGCCTGTATTTAACAAATTCTGTACTTTTTGCTGACCTAACTCCTCGGCTACCTCTGGTTGCAGCATATTATAAACGCCGGCACTACCACAACACAAAGCTGCGTCTATAGGTTCGGTTAGTTTCACGCCGGGAATTTGTCGTAATAATTGACGTGGTTGCACACTAATCTTTTGTCCATGGAGTAAATGACAGGCATCTTGATAAACTAAATTTAAAGGCTGATCACTTAAGGGGGATAATTTAGCTGTCAATCCTACCTTGACTAAAAATTCTTGAGCATCTTTGACTTTAGCAGCAAAAGCCTGCGCCTGGTCTCGATATTCTGGGTCATCTTGGAGGATGTGACCGTATTCTTTTAAAGTATGACCACAACCTGCAGCATTGATAATGATAAAATCTACATGGGTATCGGCAAAACTGTCAATCATTTGTTTTGCTAAACTTTGGGCTTGTTGGGTTTGTCCTTGATGTTCTGGAAGCGCGGCACAACAACCTTGAGATTTAGGAATTACGACTTCGCAACCATTCGCGGTTAATACTCGCACGGTGGCCTCATTAATGGGGGAGAAGAATAACCGTTGCACACATCCCAAAATTACCCCTACCCGGTAACGCTTTTCTCCTTGGGGGGGAATAATATCTGGTAGGTTATTTTGAAAGGATTGCAGGGTAATTTTTGGTAAAATTGATTCCATGGCTGCTAAACGCGGGGATAGTTTCTTGAGTAACCCTGTAGTTTTTACTAATTTTGGTAATCCCAACTTTTGATAAACTAGCAGGGGAAATAAAAACAGCCGTAATAAATCAGGATTAGGAAATAAGGAAAATATCAGTTTACGAATCAAGGTATCTGGTAAATTGCGCTTATAATTGCGTTCTACTTGGTGACGAGTGGCGGATATTAATTTATCGTACTGCACGCCGGAAGGACAAGTACTTACACAAGCTAAACAACCTAAACAAGAATCAAAATGTTGTACTGTGGCTGTATTTAGAGCTATTTCACCCTCGTTAATTGCATCCATTAAGTAGATGCGTCCCCTGGGTGAGTCCATCTCTTTACCAATCACCCGATAACTTGGACAAGTGGACAGACAAAAACCACAATGTACACAACTATCAATCAATTTGGGATCGGGTGGCTGATTGATATCAAAACTTTTTAAATTCTTAATCCTATTAGTATGATTCGCGGAATTGTCAGAAACTTGCATATTTAAATTTTTCCCCTCTCTATCTGGTGTGTTTTGGTAGCTGTGTGGTTGTTTGCTTAAATCCCACCCACAAACCGACCCGGACTGAAAATATTTTTACTATCAAACTGTTTTTTAATTTGGCGCATCATATGCAAGGAATTACCAGTATATCCCCAAACATCTATGGCTTGTTTAACTGTGTTTGGTGCTGTTAAAATACTCAAGAATCCCTTGTGAGACTGACAGCGATCGCGCATTTTTAAAACCTGATTTTTATTTTCCAATTGCCACAGACCCAAACCACTAGACAGATGAATCAAACCCATACCTGTTTGACTCAAAACCTCCACAGATGCACTAGGTAATACTCCTATTTTGCAGGTAATTGTTGAATCTGTGACGGGTTTATCCATTATTTCTCGTAATCTTTGCCATAGATGAGCGTCATGTTCATCCATATAAATTGTCCCTTTTAAACCCAATTGTTCGCCTAGTGCTAACAGTCTACGTGACTGTTCTTGGACACTTTGACTAATGCTTTGGAAGCGCGCCATTATTCCTATACCCTGATTCTCACCTAGGATAGAAACCAGTTGTGTGGAGAGCAAATCAGCTTGAGTTGGTGTTAAAGCACTATTGCGCAGGGTGGTTGCAGCTTGGGATATGGCTTCTGGTTTACCTGTTAGCATCACTGTAGCGGATGCTGCGGGTAATGGATATACCCTTAAAGTTACTTGACTAATAAGACCTAATGTGCTGTAGGAACCGGTAAATAATTTCATTAAATCGTATCCGGCAACATTTTTCACTACTCGCCCCCCTGCTTTGGCAATTTCCCCATCAGCACGGACAAAGGTAATACCTAGTAACTGGTCGCGGACACTCCCATAACGTTGTCTGAGGGAGTTGGTATCAGCTGTGGCGATTATACCGCCTATGGTTGCTAATTGCGGTTGACTGGGGTCAAGGGCAATAAATTGGCGGGATTTGGCTAAAATTTCTTGGAGATGGCAAAATTGCATTCCTGCTTCTACGGTGACGGTTAAATCACCGACTGCGTGGGCAATTAGTTGGTTGATGCTTGCTGTACTAACTATGATGTCAATATCTGTGGCTAAACCACCCCAGTTGATTTTACTAGTTTTTCCTACCGGCAGGACGCGCCAGTTTTGACGGTGGGCTTCGGCGATGACTGCTGCTAGTTCCCCTTGGGTGCGGGGATAGACGATACAATTGGGAGGTTTTGCGGATGAGATCGCCTGTTGGATGTGTTTTTGCTGTTTGGGTGGGAGGTTTTCCCAAGGATGGATGGCGGTTTGTTCGATGATAGATGCAAGACAAGAGGCGATCGCGTTCATCAGTTTTTTTTGTTTTTAGTCTCCATATGTTAATATCTATCAAAATAATGCACCGAGGGTGAGAACCCCTAACCTTTCAGGAGAGGATTAAACGGGAGACCACGGGTTTTAACCGGTCATATTTCTGATTTTCCCCTAATACTTAAGCAGTAATTGCTTGTGTGACTTTTTATTACGATCTTTGTCATACTCCACCAATGGTTGTTTTTTGTGTCATAGTGGGGGGAAGAGAATTGATTCGGTGATCAGATTTTGTTTTTATTATTGACGGGCTATTTCCTTTTGGTATTTACAGGCTTTTCTCCGAAACCGAAATCTCTACACTCTTACGATTTTGGAGAAATTTTATGTCAGTTTATGTAGGTAATCTATCTTATGAGGTTACACAAGATGCACTTAATGCAGTATTTGCCGAATATGGTTCTGTAAAGCGGGTACAACTACCTACTAACCGCGAAACAGGACAACTGCGGGGTTTTGGGTTTGTAGAAATGGGTACAGATGAGGAAGAAACCGCTGCGATCGAGGCTCTGGATGGTGCTGAGTGGATGGGACGCTCCCTGAAGGTAAATAAGGCCAAACCCAGAGAAGATAAGGGTTCTTTTGGTGGTAACCGTGGTGGCGGTAATTTCCGTAGCCGTTACTAGATCAAATAGATTATACTTTTTCAACTGCTAAACACCGGCAGTAAAAAAAAGGTCATGGTTTCGTACACATGAAAATGGACTCAAACCGAGTCCTTTTTGATGTGAAAACATTAACCTAAGTGGGAAAGTCATGACTGGAGTTTGAGTTTAAGCGGGTAATAGCGCTTTCTCCGCAGCTTGGATCAGATGTTCTTGGGAAAGCTGTTGTAATTTGTACATATGCTCAAACAAACTCCAGCAGTATTCTTCTGGTAATCCACAGGTAACAGCACCCCGCAAGACAACACTAGAATACCAGTCGTTGGGTGCGAGTTCTTCTGGGAGCTTGTTCACCACTATATAAGTGCGCGTATTTTTGTAGACATTATTTTGGGAATGAATCTCTACTGTTTCCCGACGGTATAAACTTTGAGAAACACCTTCGCGTTTATCTAAGTTTCCACTCAAGCGCCAGGGTAGTTGATAAAGGACACCTTTGACATGAGCTTGGTCATCTGGTAAGACATCTAAAACCCCACACTTGCGGGTGGGAGAATAGGAATAGAACCCTAGGCGGTAACCTTTCAACACCGCTGGGCCGATAATATAATCATGGGTATTTTCACCCAGCGATCGCTTTAAGTCTACCGGACACATACAAGAACCATAGGCAAAATAGTAAAACATTGGCTCTTTTTGTGCCTGTTGTTGCAGTTTCAACTGAGGCTGGGGCAGATTATGGGATTGTACCCAACGATGGTGTGAGCGATCGCTTTGATGACTCATCTATCTTCAGAAGTATTTAATAAAAATTCTATCATTAATTTTCTCAAGATACAACTTTATTCCGATAGAAAAACCGTAGTTTCAAATTGTGGGTAGATAAACCCAGTAATTAATATGAGAATTAGGCTGAAATTTAACTGCAATCCTGGGTAATTTTCCCGGCTTTTTGATTGAGCCTGACGGCCGAACCTGTGCTATTAGTGTGATAAACTAAGGTTTGGTCAACAGCATCGACAGTTACTCGCCACCCTGGGACTAAAGCCTGAGTGCAGAATTCATCAGGACTAGCTAGGTTTAAACAGCCATCATTCCATGTTTGTGGTTGAGCTTGAATAATCTTGAGTTGAGAAATTGGTAAGTCTAAATTTTCAGAGACCGCTTGTAAAACTGCATTTTTGACAGACTCTGGTAGATTCATCACCTGGTTATCTGTGGGAGTATCAGTAGCTGCTAAACGTAAAGAACCCAGGTAGCTGTGTGGGTGAGGAGCAACGGTCGCAGCAGTAACGCGGTTAATGATTGTCAACCCGCTACCCAGAGAAAAAATGCCAGTTAAAATTACCACAGTGATAATTCGGGCTTTATCGGTAATATAATTATTCTTGTGCGTCATTTTGCTGATCAAACCCCAATATTTATTATTAGTCCATTATGGCAAGCGATGGCAGCACCAGCCCTAAAGTTCCCAAAGCAGATATGATAAATATCTGCACCCAATATACAGCTATTCTCACCAGGTAAAAATCATGCAACTTATTTGCATATGGACTGGTCATAATTATATCACTAGCTCTCAATCCTCAAACCATACCAAAGTTAGAATTAAGAGGCGTGTGGCTGACAAATATTGATAGTGCTGAATTTCCTCCAAGTCTAGCCCGATCAGTGCGATTGCGCACAGCGCAGTACGGGAGGCGATCGCAGTGGTACATCTGCAATCATTCCCCAATCAGAATCAGGTTTTAGCAGTTGTATTTTTTTAGTTCCGCTTGAACTCCATTTGAGCAAAGTGGTCTTGCAGTAGTTTGTGGATGAAGCGGTAGCGACCACCAACACGCTGGAGGAATAATCGCTCGGTGCAGTAGTCGAGGAAACGGGCATAGTTCCAGGGGATGTAACCGTTGCAGTAGAGGATAAAGCGTAGGGTGAAGTGTTTAATAACGGGTGTTCCACTTCTAGGTATCCCCACCAATAATCCCACAGATAATCCAGACATTAAGCTAGAAATTAAAGCTTCAAAAATGAAAGCTTGATTTAAACTAGTACTATTCGTTTGATTTTGAATCAAAAAGATTGATATTTGTATAAAAAAGATTAATATTGTGGAGGGTAAAAAAAACCAGGCTGATAACTTGACTGTATTTTTAGCAGATTGCCAAATACCTTGGTTAGGAATAGTTTTGTTTTCTATTTCTAGACCTGAAAATCCTAAAAATATCCCTAAAATTAGCCCATACATCAGCCCTAAAATCAGCCCAGAAATCAGCCCAGAAATCAGCCTTAAAATCAGCCCTAAAATTAGCCCTAAAATCAGCCCATTTTTAAAAATATGATAAGAAAATTTTATACTTTCAATTGCTTCAATTTTATCTCCAATCAGCCCATTAATCAGCCCTAAAATCAGCAATAAAATTAGCCCTAACCTCCACTTAAAAATCAAATAATAAATCAGCCTTAAAATCAACCCAAAAATCAACCCAAAAATCAGCCATTTTATAATAGTTTTGGTAAAAAATTTATTAGGCCTAATTAAATCTATATTTTCAATTTTATCCTCTATTATTTCACCAAAGAATCCATTAATCAGCCCTAAAATCAGCCCTAAAATCAGCCTTAAAATCAACTTATCAATCAACCTATCAATCAGCCCAGAAATCAGCCCAGAAATCAGCGCATAAATCAGCGCATAAATCAGCATTTGTATAACTCCCCAGACAATCAAATTATAAAGAATTTTGGGAATTTTAGTTTTTAATAAATCAGGCTGCATTTCTTCAATCAAGAAATCCGTTCGGGTTTCTTTTTGCATCTGTTTAGCCAACCACACAAGCCACATTCGGGTTCGTTTAGCATTAGGAGGTTTGGTTGAAGAATATGTATTAATTTTCATATTTCGTGTCAACATTCGCCCTATATAGGCATCTAGCAAATACTGAATCCGGTCATTTGAGGAGTTCAAATGCCGCCATTCTTCTATAGATATTTCTTGAAAAGCTAGAACAGTAATACTCAGGAGTAAGGGAGTTTTTACTAACTCTAGTAAGTTTAAGTCGCTCCTGATGATTGAGCAGAGTTCTATATAATTAGTATTTTCTAGATAATCATAAATTTGATTGTCGTTTAAAGGCTGTAAGCATATAGCACCGTTCAGCTGTAATTGAGTAGCGCAGCTACTATATTCTTCACTGCGGCTACAAACAACTAAAGAAAGCGGTCTATTTTCACTTACTAAAAACTGATTAATTGTATGGACACAAAGTTCTTGACGCTGTGGCTCAAGTTCATCTAAACCATCAAGCAATGGTAGTAATTTCTGGTTGTCTACCCATTCTTTACCTAGTTTGTTTGAAACACCATATTTAGATTTGAGTTCAGTTAATAGCCAATCCGTTAAAGATTTTCGGTTATCTTTCCATGAGGACAAGTTGAATAAAACAGGAACGGGATGATCAGGCTGTGCTTCTGCACGTTTGACTAAAGCTTGCGCCAATTCTAATTGTATAGTTGTCTTCCCCGACCCTGGGTTACCTAAAATTAACAGTTTACCTGCAATTTCTTGTGATTCAAAAACTTCTAAAATTGTTGTGGTATCTGGAAGAGCTTCAGCAGGCTTTGAGCCAATTTTTATATCAGCATCCCAAGGGCGCTTGACTTGTTGTGGTTGTGACTCCTTCCCCAAATTAATTAGCACAGCATTATGTAGAGACTGTCTTAACCGTGCTGTAATTTCTTCCTTGACTGCGGCTAATAATTTCTGTTCATTCTTTGGTCGAGCCGGGTCACTTCCTGATGTTGGTATCTGCTGTCCAAAAATTAACTCGTGGATATTTAGCATCAAGTTGTTAGTACCCTGAACTACTCTATTACCCTCACCCAGAACACCTTGATTTTCATTACCCTGAACCGCCCGGTTTTGATTACCTCCAATTTGATTTTGATATGTAGAATTATCAGGCTGTTGTGGTTCTAAGTTTTCAGGTGGCTGATTCATAAATACCTTCTACAATCCTAATAGAGATGAACCAACCGCCGCACCTAACCAGCCAGCAACTTTTACAATAATCGGCTTGGCTACTGTCCAAAGTTGCTTACCAGAATCCACCGTTTTAGTTGTTTTTTCTAGAGTTTCTGTCACGCTTGTTAAGCGGTCTAATGCACGTTTTTTATTCGGTTCTTCCTTATCTGTTGCTTTTTTAACTGCGCTCAAATCGTCAATTACTTCTTCTTTGGTGTCGGCTGGTAATTCTGCGCCTTGAATCAAGGTTTCTAATTGTGCCAGTAACTTGATAACATCTTCTTTAGTAAGGGATGCTGCGGTATCTGCACCCACTTGATTTTGTTGCATGACTTGATTATTGTCACCAAGCACAGCCTGATTATTGTTTCCTTGCACTGTGCGGTTGTTATCGCCTTGCACGTTGTTGACGTTACCGCCGACAGAACCACCAACTGAAAAGCCACCGGGATTACTAACCATATTTGCTACTTATTGTATTTGTGTATTTGATTTTAATTGTTAATTATTTACATGGGTGTGGAATAGTGATACAGTAGCATTAAATGGCTAATATTGCTACCAATAGCCCAAATATTAAAAAATATTATCTAAAATTTCCCTTTTAAAACAACATCTAACCTACACTCTTGATGGTATCATAAATACTAGATAGTAATTTCTCAAACACAACAGCTTTAAATTCTTGATTATTCATGAATTGCATAAAGATTTCTTGATTACCTTCCATAGGTTCGATAAATAGATTTTGTAGATGTTTTTCTAGCACCGGAGCAAAATTTTCAAGGTTTCATGGTTGCTTGCGGTGTAAAGTATTTAGTATGAAATAAAATAATAATAACTCTATAGGACTCGTATTTGAATAGAAAACAAACCTTTGCGTACCTTTGCGCCAACCTTTGCGCCCCTTTGCGTTTAACAACAGGGGAGCCGGGGGTTAGAAACCCCCGTCTGAAAGCTAAAGTCAGATTTATCTGACTAGAAAATCATGTGTTTGATTATCTTGACAAGATGCGATAGCGAAGCGCTGCTGCAAGCAGATCGCTATTCCAGGATCTGTGAGGGGATGTTAAGGGCGATCGCCTTACAGATTCTCACCCACTCCTGTAGTCATAATTTTGCTGTATAAGAGATTATTTCTGTTGTTGATTGCTAAATTACTTCTGAGAGGATGTTTAGTAAGTGATGATTAGTGTACCAAATATTCTTTCACCCCTCCCCCTTGCTTACAAGGGTAGGTTTTTAATATTATCTGTGAAGGCAAGACCACCGAAGACAAGGAAGGAAAGTGGACAAGGAAGATTTTATACGGAGAATGGTCTTTTAATGGGCTATTTTTCTTACTAAGAATACAGACTTTGTGCTGTTTTTCTCTCTGGTCACCTTGTCCACCTTGTCTTGTCCTTGTCAGGGGAGGGGACTGGATTTAATGAATTAAATGGGGTAAAGATGTGATGAAAGTTATCAAATAACTGCCATAGTTTACTTTTGTTGTTCTAACCAGTTAGTTAAATCTGCTAGAGATTGGAGGTCAAAAATTACATCGGCTAGGTTTTCTAATTGTGCTGAAGATAAGCTATTAATTTGGCTTTCCAGTGTGGGAGTAATATTGTTAAATCGCCGTTTTACTTGTCTTCTAATAATTTTTTGTTCTCCCTGTTCAATACCTTGTTCAATTCCTTGTTTAATTCCCTTCTCAATTCCCTTTTCCATCCAACTGGTAACAATTTCCATGATTTGTTCCTCTTCAACTAAGTTGGCTTGTTTTAATTCGGTGTTTAATTCTTGTTCTTCGGCTGTGTTTAATCTGAGATAGGTGTCAATAAAACCGGAAATTAGTTCTATTTTAGCAGGATTTAATTGTAATGTGACTAACATTCTCAAGCATTCTAGTTTAACTCTCACCCTTTCTTGTGGCTGAAAGTCCATTTTGGCCATTAATGCGGCTGCTACGGGGTTGGGTTGGTTTAAAAAGTTGCGCCATTTGAGGTTATTTAGTTGAATGGTAAAGTAGTTAAATTCCAGTATTTTTCGGTTGGGAAAGTTAACGGTATATTGGCTTTTCTCTGGGCGTTTTGGTTCGTCGTATGAGAAGATAACTATAGGAAATATGGGGAGTAAATATTTAGCATCTAACCGAGCGAAGTAATGGAACATCCGCCGTTCAAATTCTTTCTGATTATAGGCTTGATTTTCTAGGTGAATGAGAAAGTAACTGTCTTGTTTTTCCCACTTTACTTGTGCTAATAAATCTATTTTTCTTTTGTCCCCAGAGGTGACATCGGTAAATATTTCTTCTGGTAAGAAGGTGAGGGTGTCTGTTTCTACATACTCTAATACTTCTGGTAAAAACAGTTCGATAAATTCCCAAAAGAAGGTTTGGATTAATTCTTTAAATAGTCTATCGTGGTCTATCATTGGCGGTTATCATAAATGTAAAAAACCTACCCTTGTAAGCCTTAATCCCCCCTTGTAGGGGGGGAAACAATAAAATCAAGTCCCTTCCCCTTAATTAACCGCCAATCCCTAATCTTCCGGCCAGACCGGGAGTCAAAGGTAACAGAGTAGTAATCATTAAAAACAGTGCTAATAAACCTAAAGCGGCTCTGGTATCATCTGGTTCGGTGATTTCATTTAAAGTCGGGCGTTCCAAATCTCTTTGTAACAAGAAAATCACTACCGCCCAGTAAATAGCCAGGGGATTGCCTAAAGAAATCAGACCCAGTAGAATTAAAGTGGCTGTAGTTGCGCGTCCTGCGGTTTTGCGGCCATAAATTGCTTGGACAATCCGCCCACCGTCTAATTGTCCAGCTGGCATTAAATTCAAAGCTGTAACTACTAATCCTAGCCAACCAATCACTACCAGGGGATGGACACTAACCGTAGATGATTGTAAAGCCGAACCCAGAACCACCCGCGCCAAACCACCTACTAAAATAGAACCCTGGAAAAACTGATTAGGTAGTTGAAATAAACTACCGGGGTGGGAAAGTAGCAAACCACTAATTAACATGAATAAGGAGAGAATACCACCAGCAGCAGGACCAGCCAAAGCAATATCAAATAGGACTTTACGACTAGGTAACAGAGACTCAAAGCGAGTAATTGCACCAAAGGAACCTATTTGCACAGCTGGTAAAAAGAAAGGCCAGCTCAAGGGGACTTGGTGACGACGAGCTACTAACCAATGACCGATTTCATGAGTTGCTAAAATTGCAAATATCCCCGCAGCAATGGGTAAAGCCTCTGTAAAGCGTCCGGGATTGGTAAAAAAGTCAAAATTCAGCAACAACCCTGCTGCTTCTAAGCTGGTGGCGATAGTTGCGACCAAGAGAATGACTGCAAACAACTTTTGTTGTAATGACATCGGACGGGGATCATTACGGCTAGGTAAAATAATTACTACCGGTTTACCCTCTGTACCATCCACTAAAAACAGCCGATATTTATCCCCTAATTTGGCTTGTAAACTGGCGGTTAGGGTGTTGTGAATTGCTTCGGGTTCTCCGCGCAGATTACCTTTAAATATTGCTCCTTCTTGATAAGAGATAGTTTCTGTGGTAAAAAAGGTATCAATACCAAAAATAGAGCGAATAGCGCTTAAATCTTCTTCTGGAATTGGTACAGCTTCAATTTTCAGTTCTGCTAATACCACTTGGGGGGTATTTTCTCCTGTAGGTGCAGAATCCCCTGCTAACCTCTGGGTGGCCTGTTGTTTAATAATTGCATCTTGTCCAGCAGCGCGTAACTGTCTACCTAAAAAGATATATAACGCTGCGGAGCTGACTACTAAAATCAATATACCAGCTATATTAATATCAATGCCAGCGGCAAACAAACCAAAAAACAGTAACCAGGGAACCATCAACACGACGGACTGTAACCAGGCTAAGATTCCCAGTTTCCCAAAGGGTCTAGCGCGATAAAAGCCCCAACCTAAAATACCCACAGCAATTAATAAAATTATCCCCACAATGGGAATCTCTGACACAGTAAACATTTGCAAACCCTTCACTGTAAAAAAAATTAGCCTGAACTAGTCAGGTGTTACAGACATTATAAGGAAAATGCCGAAGAGACCGAAAAATAACAACTTTTCCTACTCTGACTCTCATTGTTTGCGCTTCAGCGCCTCTGGGTGAAATAACCCCAAAAAATCAAACAAAAAATGAGCCATTTGTAACTTAGACATTAGGTTAATTTGTACCTGATTTCCTTGTTGATCTAAAAAAACCGCCTGATTATTGTCACTAGCAAAACCGCTCTCAGGTTGATCAATGGGATTAGCAACAATCACATCTAAATTTTTATACTGCAACTTAGCCCGCGCTGGGGTGATGATATCCCCGGTCTGTGCTGCAAACCCGACTAATAGCTGTGATGGTTGTTTAAGTTGTGCTAAGTGGGCAATTATATCTGGTACTGGTTCCAAGGGTAAAGAACTGGGGAGCGATCGCTTAGGTAACTTCTGTGTACTATAATCTCTAGGCTTGACATCTGCCACCGCTGCGGACATAATAATTATGTTAGCATCCTGTAGGTGAGATTTCATCGCTGCACCCATAGACTCTGCACTTACCACGGGTATAGCTTCCACCCAATCGGGTATTTCCCAACTAGCAGGGCCATGTACCAAGGTGACCTTTGCGCCTCGGTGCATGGCTGCTTGTGCTAAAGCTAGCCCCATTTTACCTGTGGAGGGATTACCAATAAACCGCACCGGGTCAAGATATTCTCTAGTTCCGCCGGCACTAATTAAGACGTTTTGCCCTTGTAAATCTCGCTTACCACTAGTATGTAACAGAGATTGGATATAAGTTAAAATTTCCTGCGGTTCTGCCATTCTCCCGGATCCAATGCGATCGCAAGCCAACAGACCCGACCCTACAAACATACCATGATACCTGGTATCTGTCAATAACTGTTGCCAATTGCGCTGCACCGCCACCTGTGCCCACATATCGGTATTCATGGCTGGTGCTAACAACACCGGACAACTGGAAGCCAGCACAGTATTTGTGAGTAAATTGTCAGCCAGACCACAAGCCAACTTAGCCAAAGTATGAGCGGTCAGAGGGGCAATTACTAACAAATCTGCCCATTCTCCCAACTCAATATGCAAGGGTCGGGAG
Organism: Anabaenopsis sp. FSS-46; assembly: GCF_029891665.1. Classification (NCBI taxonomy): domain Bacteria; kingdom Bacillati; phylum Cyanobacteriota; class Cyanophyceae; order Nostocales; family Nodulariaceae; genus Anabaenopsis; species Anabaenopsis sp. FSS-46. The sequence continues at coordinate 29,391 of NZ_JANQDG010000101.1, forward strand.
TGATTTGCTTGCCAAAAATCATTATCTGTGTATGCACAATGGCGAGAGAGGGTAGCTAAAGTTAAAGGGGTGATAAATTGTTGTGCAGCTTGGGTAAGAATTACCCGGATTTGCACCCCAGTTTTAAACAAGCTGGAAACCAATTCACAGACCTTGTAGGCGGCGATCCCACCACCTACAGCAATCAGCACCCTTTTTTTGCGGTTTGGGGTTTGGGGCTGGAGATAGAGCATGGTCAAAAATTAGGAGTAATATTAATATTACTCCCAAATAACCTATTATGCTTCGTCGTAGGCTTCTAAATCCAAGAGGTAGATATAGGGTTCAACCAACTCAGGACGCTGAAAGGCGATCGCACGCAACAGATGCCAATCATTTAAACCCTCAAAGGCATTACTGTAATTATCTACTTCCAGACGATTAGCCAACTCTTGCACATCTGTGGTAGTCATAGCAGAAATGTTTTTCTGAGAAATGGTTAAAGTTTTCACAATGCTTGCCCCTCCCTTATGCAGAATTCTTACCACAACCTCCGTAACGTGGAGACCCAGCATGACTTGAGTTCTAGCTGTGACGCTGCCACCCAATCTATCTTACTCATTACAGAGGCCATATTTCCGAAAAAATTCCAATTTTTTACCATAGTGCGGAAAAAAATTGTATTTCAAACTACCCAATCACATTAACCACGAAATTGCGTAGCACATCTAACATCTGGGGTTGAATTTCATGACCCACATCAAACTCATGGTACTGCACCGCCACCCCCAGGGACTCCATAAACTCCCGTGCTTTGACAGCGGCCGCCAGTGGCACAACTTGATCATACCTACCATGCATAATTAAACATGGGGGAAAATCAGCTTTAGTCGTGGTTACCAAATCAGGGTGTAAATATCCACTCATCACCACTAAACCCCTTAAGGGCAATTTTAACCCCAGATCCAAAGTCATAGCCCCTCCCTGAGAAAAACCACACAAAATAGTCTGGGACAAGGGTACACCAGTAATACTCTCCAAAGATTGCAACCAACCCATTAATAATTCCCGACTTTCGGGTAAACCTACATACATATTTTCCATTCTCAGGTCATACCAAGCCTTCCCAGGAGAAGAGTTGGCAAAAGGAAACGGTGCATTAGGAAACAGAAACTGGTAATCAGGTAACTTAAAAAATGGGTATAAAGATGCAATATCTTCAGAATTAGCACCCCAACCATGTAAACAGACAATTAAACCTGTCGGTGGTTGAGGTGTGGAACGGGGAAGAGAAATAAACTGTAGAGACATTAGTTTTATTATATGGCAGCTAGGCAGGTTTTAACCTGAGGTAAGTTTAAACTTTGTACGAATTAACACGAAACAATGGGGCTGATGAATGCCAAGATCAAAATAAACCAGCCAAGAGTATTGAAATTAATATGCCAGAACTACGCGAATCCATTGCTCAACACTACCACGAACGGACTAAATACGATCCTGAAACCCTGGCCTCTAAATCTCAAGGGTTAGACTGGGCTAAACAACCAGTACCGTTTAAAGAATACAAAATTGGTACTACCTTCGACCTCAAGCCCTATATTCAAGAAACAGCACAAACATTGGCTGATAACCCTGATGCTCAATGGTGGCGGAGACTTTCGCGGTTGCTGTTTCGCAGTTATGGACTCACAGCCAGAATGCCTTCCATGGGTAGTGCAGTATACTTACGAGCTGCTCCCAGTGCGGGGGGGTTATATCCGGCGGAAGTTTATCTAGTTTCCCGTGGGACGGGGTTATTACCACCGGGATTATATAACTACCAATGTCGGGACCACTCTCTGATGCATTATTGGGAAAGTGATGTCTGGAGAGCTTTGCAGTCAGCTTGTTTTGACCATCCAGCCATGGAAAATACCCAATTAGCAATAATCATCACCGGGGTTTTTTATCGTTCAGCTTGGCGATATGAGGATAGAGCCTACCGCCGCATTTTTTTAGATACAGGCCACTTGCTGGGCAATATTGAGCTAGCAGCAGCCATGAATGACTATCGCCCCCACTTAATTGGTGGCTTTGTGGATGAAGCGGTCAATGACCTATTGTATATTGACTCGGAACAGGAGGGAGCCTTGGCTATTCTAGCCTTGGCAGATTTATTAGATATTGAGGAAAATTTACCACCAGGATGTACGGCTTTACCCTCCACCAGTGAAACCAATTATCCCCCCATCCCCGATGGTGAATTACTCAAATATTTTCACTCTCGCACCCAAATTACCGCAGATGCAACTCATCAGACTTATTTACCCTCCCCTAAGTCTGAGAATCTTTTAGAAGATAAATACAATTTTCCTTTCTGTCTGAAAGTTCCCACCGCTACTACTCCCATTAATTGGGGAGCAAAGCTGTTAGGTTTAGAAACAACCATGTATAAGCGACGTTCTACCCGGGCCTACAGTGGTGATGATTTAACCTTGGATGAACTCAAAAGTTTACTTGATTTCACTTATCAACCCCAAAATTACCTGGACCAAGGTTTAGATAGTTCTCCGGATTACTTTGATACCAACCTGATTGAAACATTTATTGCGGTTAGTGGGGTGAATGGTTTAGAGTCGGGTTGTTATTATTACGCCCCCAAGGCCCAAGAATTACGACAAATTCGCTTCAAAAACTTTCGCCGAGAGTTACACTTTCTTTGCTTGGGACAAGATTTAGGCCGGGATGCTGCGGTAGTCCTGTTCCATACGGCTGATCTTAAATCCGCGATCGCTCTATATGGCGATCGCGTTTACCGTTATTTACACATGGATGCTGGACATTTAGGACAAAGACTAAATTTAGCCGCTACCCATTTGAGTGTAGGCGTTAGTGGTATCGGTGGCTTCTTTGACGACCAAGTTAATGAGATTTTAGGCATTCCCGCAGATGAAGCGGTGATATATGTCACCACCCTAGGAAGACCAAGGTAAAAAAGCACCGAAAACCCACCCCTGTGATCTGCTTCTTATTTCTCCTGTTCAGAAATGCAGTTTTCTAACTGAGAAATCAGAGCTTCCCCATCCAAATTTTGACCAATTAGCACTAACTGGGTTTTCGGTGTACCTTTCCATTCATCATCATTTAAAGTAAAGCGTTTACCACAAAGGTGGAAAATATGACGGTTAGGACTTTCTTCAAACCAGATAATTCCTTTAGCTCGGAAAATATTTGTCGGTAATTGGTTATCTAGGAAATACTGAAATTTTCTAATACTAAAAGCCTGGTCAGCTTGGAAAGAAACAGAACTGAAACCGTCATTTTCTAAATGGTGGGAATGGTGATGGTGATCATGGTCGTGGTCACACTTTGAGTGGTCATGGTCATCCACTTCCTGAAAATACTTGTCAGAGGTAAACAAACCCACACTGAGAATTAAACCTAGGGGAACTTGCGATCGCACCGTGCGGATAATTCTCGCACCTTCTTTAACATCATTGATTTTCCGTTCCAAATCCCTCAAATCCGCCTCATCAACTAAATCGGCTTTATTGAGGATAATGATATCACCATAGGCAATTTGACTATATGCCGCCTCAGCGTTAAATAAATCCAAGCTGTAGTTAGCTGCATCTACTACGGTAATAATTGAGTCTAGACGGGTTAAATCTCGTAACTCCGTACCCAGAAAAGTTAAAGCAACTGGTAACGGGTCAGCTAGTCCCGTGGTTTCCACGACCAAATAATCTAAATTATCCTGGCGTTCTAAAACTTGGTAAACCGCATCTACCAAATCATTATTAATAGTACAGCAAATACAACCATTGCTCAGGGCAATCATATTCTCTTCCGTAGAGACAATCAATTCATTATCAATAGCGATTTCTCCAAATTCATTGACTAAAACCGCAGTTTTTAAACCCTGTTGATTACCGAGAATATGATTTAATAAAGTCGTCTTGCCACTACCAAGAAAACCAGTAATAATTGTCACTGGTATTCCTTGCTTTGGTGCATCCATTTTTGTCAATTCGGCAGTAACTAATGTTTCCATAGAGATGTAATCAAATATAGTCATCCTATTTGACTTGAGAAATTATGAGTGAGGAAAGGGAACAGGGAACAGGGAACAGAAATTGTTCATGAATCATTTAGGATTGCTATATCAAAAAATCATGTTAATTCCTCAGAAGTGCCTAGGTAGGAAAAAATGGTAGATTTCTCCCCTGCCGTACTAGCATGGGAATACACAACAGTCATGGCAGCTGTTTTACCCCATTATTACCGATGATCATCACAAAATTCCACCGCCATCTATGGAACTTTTTCATCACTAATGACTACATAATCAAATATGTCTGAACAGCGTAAGTCTATTTCCTTATCTGACCTTTTCCTCATTGTTGCCACCTTTTTCGTCGTCGTCCTCCTGTGGCAATTACGGAGCTTGTTAGTAATTTTAATGATTTCCGTAGTCTTAGCCTCTGCGATCGCCCCCTTAGTCAACGCCGCGGAAAAAATACATCTTAAGCGTTGGCTAGGGGTAATTATCGTCTATGTTAGCTTAATTTCTGGATTAATTGGCGCTGGCTTAATCATTGGCCCATCGGTTTCGGAACAGATTCAGCGACTAGCTAGTAAACTACCGATGTATTTAGATAATTTGTGGAATGCTGCGGAAAATCTGGCCTTGCGACTGGGAATTACTCAAATAGAGTCAGTGGAAGAATTTTTTGACCTCCAGTCAGTAGCTAACTGGTTACTGCGTTCGAGTCAACAGCTAGTTGTACGTTCCTTTGGCTTTACTCGTGGTTTTATTGGGGGGGTAGTAAATCTGATTTTGTCCCTGGTCATCTCCGCCTATATGGTAGCTGGAAGTAAAAACTTAATTCAAGGTCTGGTGAGTCTGTTTCCCCAACCTTGGGACGAACGTCTAAGGGCGCAAGTTATCCCGATTGCTCGGCGCATGGGAGGATATATTCAAGGAAGAGTCTTAGTTTCAGCCATTCTCGGTGTTGTGATTACCGTGGGATTGAGGATTTTAGGACTATCAGAATTTGCCTTAGCTCTCGGTGTAATTGCGGGTTTTACTAACTTAATTCCCTTTGTCGGTCCAGTCTTAGGAGCAATTCCGGCTTTAATTGTCGCCATTCCCCAAAGTGGTTTGACTTTTTTGTGGGTATTGCTGTTATTTGTGATTATTCAAAACGTAGAAACTTATGTCCTTGACCCCCTGCTAGTGGGTTCTTCTGTGCGAGTGGGTCCTTTATATCAACTTTTAGCTGTACTGGGAGGAACGCAAGTTTTGGGAATTATTGGCGCTGTAATTGTCCCCCCTTGGGTAGCGGGTGTAGGTGTACTGGTAGAGAATCTTTATTTACAGCCGAAGTTATTAAGTGAAGAAAAATCTGCTCCCACGGCGGAAAGTTAATGGAAATTTTAGATTTCACCTTGATCTAGACAATGTGAGCTTTTTGTTAAGTTATACTTTAGGCATAGTGTAAATATGATACCATTTTCGTTGCAGAAAAAGAATAGACATCTCAATGCAACCTCTATACAATCATTACAGTGATGCCATTGGTTTAGTCAGTGTTCACTTGATCTGGATGACCTACGGACATGAAAGAATATTTGCCGAGAGCGCACTTCTTAAGCAACAGTGTATCAAAGTATTTCAGACTGTTGCTGATGATAAAAAATGGATGATTAAAGCTCTAGAAGTCGCGCCAGATCAAGTTTATTTACAAGTGGAGTATGACCACCATCACTCTATTGCTCAGGTAGTAAAAGCCTTTCAAGGTCGTTCTTGCAGAATTCTCCGCCGGGAATTTCCAGAGCTACGCAGACTACCCAACTTATGGAGACCTTCTTATATATTTGATACCAGTGGCAAAGTCAGCACTGCATTTGTTGCCGATGACAGCCAAAATGGCCATTAAAAATCAACCTATTCCCGCAGCTGTATAGTTTGGTGCGGGAGTTTGGGGTTTAGCCATTGTAATTTTATAGTATAAATAATTAATTAGTAATTAACCTATTCATAATTTCCTATCAATATGTGGTCTGAACTTACACAAGCGATCGCTAATCTGAACATTGCAGCTGATTGGATTGGAATTAGAACCGTCAAGACAAACGCATCCACCCGTCATGTGCGGGATGGGTTACCCCAAATCAACGGTAAAACTTCCACCATGGGAGCTATGCTAGAAGTTTTAGTTAATGGCTGTCTAGGTTATGCAGCCACAACCTCTCTAGAATTACCATCACTACAAGCAGCAGCCCATACAGCATATCAACAAGCGCTAGCAGCAAGCAAATGGTGGATATATCCCTTTAACGCCAATCAACGCCCTAAAGTGGTGGGGGAATATAACTCACCCTACCTGGAACCCTTAGATGGTTTGTGTCCTGGAGAAATCAATAATTTCTTGGTGCGTATATGTCAGGGGTTAAAAGTTAATGACAAAATTGTTCAAACCTCAGCCAGCGCCACCACCACCGAAAGAGAAACTTGGTTTGTCAGCAGCAACGGTTCCCAAGTATATCAAAAAATTGTCTCCCTAGGAACCCATTATGGGGCGATCGCCCAAGATGGTACAATAGTCCAACAACGCAGTAACAATGGTTGGCAAGCACACTGCTATCAAGGCGGATGGGAGCTATTAAAACAAGAGCAATTATGGCAGCGAGTGCAGCAAATTGGCGAGCAAGCAGTAGAACTGCTAACCGCTACAGAATGTCCCAACACCCGCACCAATCTACTTTTAGCACCTGACCAAATGATGCTGCAAATTCACGAAAGCGTCGGACATCCCCTAGAAATTGACCGCATTTTAGGAGATGAACGCAACTACGCCGGGGGGAGCTTTGTCAAACCCAGTGACTTTGGTAACCTAGCTTATGGTTCACCCCTAATGAACATCACCTTTGACCCCACCGTACCCGGTGAGTTTGCTAGCTACGGATTTGATGATACAGGCGCAGTAGCCACAAAAGAATATGTAATTAAACAAGGCGTACTACAAAGGGGACTAGGTAGCTTAGAAAGCCAAGCTAGAGCCAATATACCCGGTGTAGCTTGCGCTCGTGCTTGTTCCTGGAACCGTCCCCCCATAGACCGCATGGCTAACTTAAACCTAGAACCAGGGAACCAAAGCACAGCAGAAATCATCAGCGGTATAGAACAGGGAATTTACATGGAATCGAATCGCTCCTGGTCAATAGACGATCGCCGTTATAAATTCCAATTTGGTTGTGAATATGCCAAACTAATTGAAAACGGTCAACTTACTAAAACCCTACGCAACCCCAACTATAGAGCCACTACCCCGGAATTTTGGCACAGTCTCACCCACATAGGCAATGCTGACACCTGGGAAATGTATGGTACCGCCATGTGTGGTAAGGGTGAACCTAATCAAGCCATTTGGGTAGGACATGGTTCACCCCTGTGTGTGTTTGCTAATGTGGAGGTTTTTGGGGGTGGTTAAACAACTGCTTACCCCACCCACAAGCATCCTGCAACTTTTACTATATTAAACCCCACTCATCCCTAACTATCCCCAGAAATTCCCCCTCAAAAACACCCCATGACTTTAGAAAACAGTTTCAATCAACTTATAGAAACACTACTGATAGAAAAAACAGTCACGGAAGAATTTACCCTCAGACTCAGCAGCGAACACAGCCAATTTACTCGTTTTAACCATGGGAAGGTGAGACAAACAGGTGTAGTTGCTGACGGTTCCATAGAATTAACTTTAATGGAAAATCAGCGCCGCAGCTTTCGCTGTTTTCCCTTGACAGGAAACAGGGAAATAGACTCCCTCGCAGCACACACAGCATTGCTCGAACTGCGCCAAGAATTGCCAGTTTTACCCCTTGACCCCTATTTAGTGTTACCATCAGGCAATAATATTAGTCGCGAAGTCAATTCTGGGCAATTATTACCACAAGAATCGGTAGTTACAACTATATTAGCCCAGGTGGGAGATTTAGACTTTACTGGTCTTTATGCCGGAGGGTTAGTGATTAAAGCCTATGCTGATTCTCAAGGTCAAAAACACTGGTTTACCACTGATACCTTTACCTTAGATTATTCCCTATTTGATACCTGTGGACAAGCAGTTAAAGTCATCCTTGCTGGTAGTCATTGGGATGACAGCGCTTACATCGCCAAGATGAGCGCAGCTAAAACCCAACTAGAATTACTTTCCCGTCCAGCTAAACAATTGACACCGGGACGCTATAAAACTTATTTTGCTCCCGCTGCGGTAGCAGATTTATTAGATATGCTTTCCTGGTCAGCGGTGAGTGAGGCTGATTTACAACAGGGAAACAGTGCTTTGGCTATGCTATCACGGCAAGAAAAACAACTATCCCCTAGGTTTAGTTTAACAGAAAACTTTCAACAGGGGTTTGTACCCCGATTTAATCAATTAGGAGAAATGGTAGCTCCTGAATTACCCATAATTACACAGGGGGTTTTGGTTAATACTCTAGTTAATTCTCGCACCGCTAAGGAATATGGTAAAGTCGCCAATGGTGCTAATAGCTCCGAAACTTTGCGATCGCCCCACATCAGTCCGGGTAATTTAGGCGTTGACGAGATTCTCAGGAGTTTAGATACAGGACTATATATATCTAATTTACATTACCTCAACTGGAGCGATCGCCCCACCGGGAGAATTACCGGGATGACTCGTTATGCTTGTTTTTGGGTAGAACAGGGGGAAATCATCGCCCCCATTGAAAATTTACGCTTTGATGAAAGTCTCTATCGTTTTTGGGGAGATAATCTTGTAGAGTTCACCAACTTTCAAGAGTTCATCCCCGATGTGGGAACTTATGAGAGTCGTCAATTAGGAGGTAGTCTAGTTCCCGGAATGTTGGTAAATGACTTCACCTACACTTTATAGAAAAACTGTTGACGGGTGACGGTTCGACTCCGCTCACCGACCACGGGTGACGGAAGGGCGATCGCTTATGCATAGGCGATCTGCTTGCAGCAGCGCTTCGCTATCGCCATGAAGCTCGATAATGGGGAGCCGGGGGTTAGAAACCCCCGTCTGATAGCTGAAGTCGGATTAATCCGACTGAGTGTTAAATATAACATTATAAATGCCATTAATAACCATTGCCTAGAGTACCCTATTTAACCTAATAGTCCACTTCTAGTGGACTTTCGCTATCAGACGGGTAATTTATTACCCGGCTGCTTAGTGCGATCGCTGTTTTGTTGACGGTTGACTGGGATAGATGACTAGGCTATCCCCTAATTACTGTAATATTTCTGCGTTGAGGACTCTGGGTGATTTCCGTGGTGGTGCGATCGCCCGTGAAACCGCAGCAGTTTAGAGCATTGGGAGCCAGGGGTTAGAAACCCCTGTCTGAAAGCTAAAGTCGGATAAATCCGACTAGGTGTTAACTGTTGACGGTGGTCGGTGAGCGGAGTCGATAGCGATAGCGTGGCGTTAGCCATACCGTTGACGGTTGACGGTTGACGGGTCAGGGTTTAAAAGCTACCAGCACGGGGAGCCAGGGGTTAGAAACCCCTGTCTGAAAGCTAAAGTCGGATAAATCCGACTAGGTGTTAACTGTTGACGGTGGTCGGTGAGCGGAGTCGATAGCGATAGCGTGGCGTTAGCCATACCGTTGACGGTTGACAGTTGACGGGTCAGGGTTTAAAAGCTACCAGCACGGGGAGCCAGGGGTTAGAAACCCCTGTCTGAAAGCTAAAGTCGGATAAATCCGACTGGGTGTTGATTCTGACATTAATAATACAAGTAACGGCGATCGCCCCTTGATTGGATATATGGTTTATCTTCTCAAATATCTATCTTTAGATAGATGACAAAATTAGCTAAATAGTATCACTTAGTTATTAGTATCAAAAAAAGTAGATTTTACAGATAAAAGTTAAATAATTCTGGTATTTGTTGTAATATGAAGTTTAATTAAGCCTGGTGAATATCTGAATTTTTATACTCCAGACTTTCTTTATTTTATCGAGTACTTATAACACCTTAAATCTATGTCTATTGTGCCTATTGCTTCCAATGACAACTTTGTCAATGCCATCATCATTAACAGAAATATCACCACTGGTAGTAACATCGGCTTTACCGGGGAAGTAGGGGAACCAGCCCAGCAGGGTGTGATTAACTCTGCTTGGTGGAGTTGGACTGCCCCAGCTACCGCCAACAGAGTTATTATAGATACTATTGGCAGTGATTTTGATACGGTGTTATCTGTATTCACCGGTAATACTGTGGATGGTTTGACATTAGTAGCACAGAATGATGACTTAGGGGAAGATAATAGTAAACAAAGCCGTGTGAGTTTCAACATCACTCCCGGAACTACCTATTACCTAGCGGTGGATGGTTATGGTAATGAAACAGGCAATATCACCCTCAATGTTTCTCCCTTCAGTAATTACAATACCTTTGGTTTTGCTATCGGTGTACAGGTAGTGGGGAACTACGCTTATGTCGCTGATTATGGTGCAGGATTGCAAATCATCGATATCAGCGACCCCGCTAACCCCACCCGCACCGGGGGTTACGATACCTCTGGCTATGCTAGGGGTGTAGAAGTAGTGGGGAACTACGCCTATGTGGCTGATAGTTCTGCAGGATTGCAAATCATCGATATCAGCAACCCCGCTAACCCCACCCGCACCGGTGGTTACGATACCCCAGGCTCTGCTGAGGGTGTACAAGTAGTGGGAAACTACGCTTATGTTGCTGATGAGTGGTCAGGAGGATTGCAAATAATAGATATCAGCTACCCTACTAAACCCACCCGCACCGGTGGTTACGATACATTTGCCAGGGCTTATGATGTACAAGTAGTGGGGAACTACGCCTATGTCGCTGATGAGTGGTCAGGATTGCAAGTCATAAATATCAGCAACCCCGCTAACCCCACCCTCACCGGGGGTTACGATACCTCTGGCTTTGCTTATGGTGTACAAGTAGTGGGGAACTACGCCTATGTCGCTGATAGGGATGCAGGATTGCAAATAATAGATATTAGCAACCCGGCTAACCCCACCCGCACCGGCTTTTACAATACCTCTGGACTGGCTTGGAGTGTACAAGTAGTGGGGAACTACGCCTATGTCGCTAATGGGGATTCAGGATTAGAAATCATTGATATCAGTGACCCAGCTAAACCCACCCGCATTGGGGGTTACAATACCTCTGGCTCTACCTTGGGTGTACAAGTGGTGGGGAACTACGCCTATGTGGCTGATGGGGATGCAGGATTGCAAATCATTGATGTGAGTGAGTTTACTCAAGTCCCAACTGAGCAACCATCTATAGGGATAGTCGCCCCTACTAACGCAGTACAGTCAGAAGGTAACTCAGGTACTACCCCCTTCACCTTCACAGTCACCCGCACCGGGGATACAGGTACAAGCAGTGCTAACTGGGCGGTGACAGGTACAGGTGACAACCCCGCTAACGCCGCTGACTTTGGGGGAACCCTCCCCACGGGTACGGTCACCTTTGCAGATGGGGAAACATCCCAAGTAATTACAGTCAATGTCAGTGGTGATACGGAAGTAGAACCGGATGAAACCTTTACCGTTACCCTATCTAACCCTAGCAACGCCACCATTACCACAGCTACTGCTACCGGGACAATTCTCAATGATGATGCAAGTCTAGCGATCGCCCCTACTAATGCCATCAGGTTAGAAGGTAACACAGGTACTACCCCCTTCACCTTCACAGTTACCCGGACTGGAGAAACCACAGGTACAAGCAGTGCTAACTGGGAAGTTACAGCTACAGGTGACAACCCCGCTAACGCCATCGACTTCGGGGAAACCCTCCCCGCGGGTACGGTCAGCTTTATTGCTGGGGAAACATCCCAAGTAATTACAGTCAATGTACAAGGTGATAGGGTATTTGAACAGGATGAAACCTTTACCGTTACCCTATCTAACCCCAGTAACGCCACCATTACCACCGCCACTGCTACGGGAACAATTAGGAATGATGATTTAATAAATCCCCCTCAACTGCTGATTACCCCTGAAAGCAACAAGGTTACACCAGGAAGGGGAGAGATAACCTTAAACTATCGCCTTGATAACTTTAACGATTCTCAGGTATCCTTTGCAGGATTTTCAATTTACTTTGATAATTCTCAACTCAATATTAACACAGGGGATGTGAATTTGTCTAGTTCGGCGGGGACTATAGTTAGCAAAACCATCATTGATGACACAGCAGATGCTGATAATGACCCTAACACTGATAAGGAATTGATTCTGACTATCAGCCCTCTTGAGTCTACTAACAGTGATAGCGTCTTTGTGAATATTCCCTTTACCACCACATCTGGTTTTGATGGAGAAACTACAGTTAACTTTGCTGGTAGCAGTGGTAACCCCAATGTAGATGTATTAGGAGTACCTTCGGTCACAGTCAGTGGACTCGCTGCGGATATTGATGGTAACGGTAGGGTAACAGGTGCTGATTTATTGTTCATTAGCCAATATCTGCTGTTACGGAATAATCCTAATGTGGATGCGATTCTGCAAAGTTCCTTTAATCTGTTTAGCACTGAAACCGTGGGAGCTACAGACACCACCGGTGCAGCTTTGAGGAATGCGATCGCGAATGGGGTCAACAAATTAGCCTTTGACGTTGATGGTAATGAGCAAGTCACAGGGGGGGATATTTTCTTAATGAACCAAGGTTTATTACTCAAGAGTAATCCTAACGTCAATGCGATTTTACAAACTTCCTTTAATCTGTTTACCAGTGAACTCACAGGAGCGAGAAACACGGGAGCCGAAATTAATGCTTTTATCTCTGAGTTGCTGGGCTAAATAAGTAACTGTTAACTGTTGACGGGTCAGGGTTTAAGAGCTACGACCACCGGAAACCGGGGGTTTCTAACCCCCGTCTAATAGCTGTTGATGGTCAGAACTCTTCCCAGTCAACAAATCTAAACCTATCCCCGAATTACCGTCATATTTCGTCCTTGGCGAATAAAGGCTATTTCCGCTGTTGGGGGTAAATCCCGACCACCGTCAAAAACCTATAAAGTAGTGAAAATATCTTCAGACTTGGGATTAAGATAAGGGCGTTGTAATTCAATTCCCCCCATAGAGAAATGTTGCAAAATAGATTCTAACCTACCTGCTGGTGTATCATTATTTCCTTGCCAAACATCCAGCAATGCATTAGCAATAATTTGGCAGCGATTCATCCCAAAGCTTTCACGTTCTGTAAATTTGTTGTTAGGTTCTTCCGCCAGAGATAAACCAGGAGCTAGTAATTTTGTAAATAACGGCACCGAATCCCCAAAATAAGATTGATTTTCTCTATACACCCTTTTTAATACAGGGTGGATAGCCTCATAGTTATGTTTATCAAAGTAAAGCACTGCTGAATCATAACGTCCATAATCTGAAGGATTATATAGCGCTTTAAACGTAAAAGAAATGGGTAGGGCATTGAGTAGGGTAGTCAAAGCATCCATGACCGCCACTGCACCATCTGGGGATAAATTAAAATAGATCCGCACTATTTCTTGATCGCCATGAGCAGCAGCATCACCAACCGCCATATAAAAGCCATTTTGTACAACATTTTTAGGCAATTTGATCGCAACTAGATTACCGACAGTTGCAGCTTTATGTTCTGGTCGTAAGTGAATATCACGGTCAATATGTATGGTTAAACCACCCTTATGCACCGCCACAGCGCCATCTGTTTCTTCTTTCACTATGAGCCAATCGTTACCCCAGTAGCCTGAACCCCGGTTACTCTCATGTAAGCGGTCATAAAAACCTATATCTACACCCAAAAAACTATTATTTTCTAAGTCTTTATTTGATGCTAATTTTCTTGAATCTCCATCTGATGTCAGATTCAAGTCCTCTTGTAAGGAGCCGTTGTAGTAGACACCATAGAGGAAACTACGCAACTGCACACCTAAATACTTTTTCTGGAGTTCTAAGGGCAACTTTTGAAAGCGGGAAGCTGCTTGCTCGGTTAATTCTAAACTTTTATAGTTGGGGTGTTTAATACAATGATGGGAAACAATTTCAACTTTATGAATAATGTCTTCTATCGATGTCTGCAATGGCTGAGGAATAGTAGCTAGTTGAGTTTGTAGAGAATCTAATAGTTGCATAGGAGGGCTTCACGTGTGAATAAGAGAGTGTGTTCAAAAACCGGTAAAAAATCGTCATAAATTCGCTGTGTATTTCAGCCAACTTTCCCACCTGATAGGCGTTAGCTTGCGGCTGAATATTTAGCGGGAGTCAGGTCTGAAGCATCCATACCGAAAATGGTGGGTATAGATGGTTGCGGACGACACAATAAACTCTTGGCAACTTGCAGCATACTGATACCTTGATTACCAAAGGTTTTTTCGTGCTGGAGAGTTGCTTGGATAGATTGAATTAAGGCTAAACCGCAAAATTGTACTACTCGCTCTAAGAAATCAGGACAATGCTCTAAGATTTCCGGGAATTCAGCCAAATAAGCCTTAACCAGTGCTGCAAGTGAAGGACGGAGTGATTGTAAAGGTGTTGTAGCTAGGCGTAAAGATTCTTCAATTTCCATCCCTTTACCCACAACTACGCTATATAGCCATAATTGCAAGTAACTGGCGATTATGCACCCCAAATCATGAGCAGGGTCTCCCCAAGAACAGCGTTCCCAGTCAATTAATCGAATCATGCTTTGCTGTGCTAATGATTCATTCACATCTTCCCAATTTAAGGAAATGAGAATGTTATTCAGCTTCATGTCGTTATGAGTCAAACAGTAGGGAGTAACAGAACTACCTAACTGTGCGATCGCCTGACCCAAACTGTCGTAACGTTGATATAGGGCAAAGAATTTTAACCCATCAGATGGAACACTACCGAAAATTTCCGGGGTCAGCCTATCAATGCGATGATTTACTTTTGCCGCGTCTTGACTCGCTGTATCCTGGGAACTGTCAAAGAATTGCCGATACTCTGGATGTTGAATACTTCCGCGATGAATTAATCCCAGAATAGTCCCAACCTTTGCGGCTATTTTTGTCGGAAAAATATTTTCCTTGGTGTAGAAATCTGCTAGATCGCGGTAGTTACTCAGATAATTAAAAATAATGATCGAATTCTCAGCATCAAAATGTACTGCTTCTGAAAGTAAAGGGCGTACATAGCTCAGTTCTAGGTTTTGGTTTAAAAACTCATGAATGCGCCATTCCTGCACAAACTCCCCAGCGGTTTTTCCTTCTCGGTTGTGGCGTTCTTGCTTCACTAGAAGTTGCCTACCCTCTGATAAGCTGAGTAATAAGTTAAAGTTTTTCGCTGGTTTTAGTTCAATATTACTAGATGAACGTTCTTCCTCACTACATATTCCTAAAGGAATTAAGTAGTCAAAAACATTTTGATAGCTTAATAAAAATGGCATGGCGTTAAATACTCCTCAGTAATGCAAAAATTTGTTGTTGATTAATCAAGAAACTGCAAAACCACAGCATTCCTATCCAGACATTGATGGCATACAACATTTTCTTGGTCATCATGTCGATTCGGATTCAATAATTAGAAAGGGGCAACCTGATCAGGTATAATCTCAACCTCAGTTGCAGTTATAAATGAATATGCTAGGGACACGATACTATATATGGCAAATGCTGATAACATCAAATCAACTAGACTATAAGTAAAGTTCAGGATTTGATGGAATGCATAGTCAAGTGCATATCCATTACCACCATATACAGGTATATAAGACATATCCGCTACTTCGATGAAAAAGCTATCTGATTTATTGGGGTAAAGTTCACGAATTATAATTTCTGCCATTTAACTTATGCCTACACAAATTATTGATTAATGAGTGAATACAAGCCATATCGACTAATATTCAGCTTCACTATTAGTCAACTAATGTGCTATCATGACGCGAATTTAACTGTTATTTACTCATAAGCTTTGAGGAGCAATGATTTCAATTTATCTAATTTAGCCGGCTGATTGATTTTGACTTATATCGAAATATTCATCAATCAGTACTACTCATTTGATATATTGTGAGACTAGTTTTAATTAAGTTTCAATTACCTTGTCGATTACAGAATATATTTTTCAAGTTTGGCTGTAATGTTTGCTTTTGCAATCCTACATGATTGATGAAAACTTTATCTTTAATCTCAAGACAGCCATCAACATTACTAGTTAACTACAGAACTAGTACAAAGTATACGGTTTACTATATGACTTGGCTATATAAGTAGCATGACCAATGCCATATGTACCGATAAATGTTCCAGCTAACGCAGTGAATGTAATTATGCCACCGACAAGGTTGTATTGACCCTTAGCGCTAGAATCAATATCGCTCAGTTCATCAAGAAAGCTTTGGGAATCGTGGAACAGTTCAGAGCCAGTAGCGTATAGTTGAGAAAGAGTGATAGTTGCCATGATCTACTCCTGAAAGACTTGTGGTAATTAGAAGGTAAATGACTTAATCTGTCTGGCTCTCAGGGATGATTCCTAAGAGCCATTTATTAGCAGATAATTACACAACTAGACTGAAGGATTTAGCCAAGATAGTTACATGGTCAACAGCATATGTAATTACAAATGCCTCAGCCAACTTAGTTAGTGTAAAAGGATTACTCGCTGCATAAGTCACACCAGCAGCGACAGCTACTTGACCACCAGAGATAGAATCAACATCGTTGAGTTCATTCAAGAAACTTTCAGAATCTTGAAACAATTCAGAACCAGCAGCGTGTAATTCACAAAGAGTAATATTAGCCATGATGTACTCCTAAAAGACTTGTGAAG
>NZ_JANQDG010000102.1:0-62475 GCF_029891665.1 Anabaenopsis sp. FSS-46
CCTACTTCTACAGATACCATAACTGCCGCATAATTTCCGGCATCAGTCAGTTGTTTTGCTAGGGATAACATGGCGGTGGTTTTCCCTGTTTGTCGTGGTGCGTGTAGGACAAAATAACTTTCTTGTTCAATTAAAGTTGATAAATCGGGTAAACGACTGGTGGTTGAGATGGTATAGTTTTTTTTAGGGTTACAAGGACCTGCAATATTAAACCAGCGATTGATCATAATTTTGGTAATAGGTGAACTCTTTAAGTTTACACATTAATTATTTGGGAAAATTATGATCTGACATTAGTTTTTATCCTTGAAAGAAGCTATAATAAATTTTAATCTCATTTAATCTCAGTTTTATAGTGATATTTATGCCAGAAGTTACACGGTTTTACGGAATAGAATTAACATTACAAATGAGGATACAAGAAGAAATTAAAGCGATCGCCTTTGGGTAGTAAGCGATCGCTGTCTCCTTCAATATCCGGGGAAAGGACACTTTAATTAATAGCTGCTATATAAAACCTAGACAAAGCTAGACTTTACCTTCTACTTCAAAGGGGGTATGGGAGCGGTTATCCCTGGTGTAGACTTACACGCCTTAGCCAGACGCGATTGTGTTCCAATTAAGTTTCTGAAAAAGACTACCACCATCATTGCTTGGTTTTCGCGTCGGCAACAGTCTCAATTCAATACTTGATATCACCCTATTATATTAGGACCTACGCATTGACAGAATCAACCAAATATTATCTATGAGTTTCGGGCATTTTAACCTGATTTCTTGATTATTTTTGAGCGGTCGCGAAGCGCTGCTGCAAGCAGTTCGCTACTGATCGGAAGTTAATCCTCAGAACCCTGGAAGTGCAGTTCTAGGAAGCTTAGTGTGTTTAATTAAAGATTGTGGGCGTGGATTAATAACGCCTTTGCCACAGTTTGATGGTTTTATCCCTACTCCCAGAAGCTAAGGTTTTACCATCCGGGCTAAATGCTACTGACATAACCCCATCTGAATGTCCGGTGAGGGTGACGATTTCCTTTCCCGTGGCTACATCCCACAGTTTGATGGTTTTATCCCTACTCCCAGAAGCTAAGGTTTTACCATCCGGGCTAAATGCTACTGACCAAACCGAACTTGAATGTCCCCTGAGTGTAGCGATTTCCTGACGTGTGGCGACATCCCACAGTTTGACGGTTTGGAAACTCGCAGAAGCTAAGGTTTTACCATCCGGGCTAAATGCTACTGAATGAACCAAGTGAGAATGACCGGTGAGGGTGGTGATTTCCTTTTGGGTTGCTACATCCCACAGTTTTATGGTTTTATCCCCACTCCCAGAAGCTAAGGTTTTACCATCCGGGCTAAAGGCTACTGATCTAACCGTATCTGAATGTCCCCTGATGGTGGCGATTTCCCGACGGGTGGCGATATTCCACAGTTTGATGGTGTTATCCCCATATGCACCTGCAGAGGCTAAAGTACGACCATCCGGGCTGAAGGCTACTGAACTAACCCCAGAACCTGAATGTCTTCTGAGGGTGGCGATTTCCTCTTGGGTTGCTACATCCCACAGTCGGATGGTCTTTTCGGAATCGACGAAAACACTCCAACTCCCAGAAGCTAATGTTTTACCATCCGGGCTGAAGGCTACTGAACGAACCCCATCTGAATGTCTGGTGAGTGTAGCTATCTCCCGCCATAAAAATAGTTCATAAGCTTGTAAAGCATCAATAACCTGAATAGACTTATTGTCTTTAGATCGCAGGAGATTATAAGCGACATACTTGACATCATCTGATTCATCTGTGGTTAAAGCTTGGAGAACTAAATTAATCCCATCATCCCCATAGTTCAAGGCTTGGGATATCGCATTTATCCTCACCTTGGGGTCAGGGTTCTTATATCTCTGTCGCGACGGAGATAGTTCATAAGCTTTTAAAGCATCAATGACCTGAATAGACTTATTATCTCTAGAGGACAGAAGATTATAAGCCGCATCCTTGACATCGGTTGATTCATCTGTGGTTAAAGCTTGGAGAACTAATTTAACCCCATCCTCCCCATAGTTGAGCGCTTGGGATATCGCATTTATCCTCACCTTGGGGTCAGGGTTCTTATATCTCTGCTGCGCCCCTTGGATTCCCCCTAAGACCAGGGCATTTTCTGGAGCGTTACCAGTACCACCTAGTACTACATCAAATTTCCCTGGTTGTGGCTCATTCATCTTAGGTTACCACTGGTAGTTAATTTAGTCTTGGGGGACATTATATAATGACGTGTTACCCAATAATTGTCACGTGTAAAGGTAATTGTCAAGCATTATTTAAAGTACCCATACCAGTAACTTACTGTTAGTTCACCGGTGGTTTACCAGTCTGTCATCACCTGCTAACACTGTGAATGCAACATAAAGGTAATTTCGTTTAATAGCTTATATGCTGCGATCGCACACCTAATAGGCATATCAAAAATACCTTAATTGCATTCAAGTAATTAGGTCTAACTTCTTATGCTAGATAATATAGATTGTCTAGACTAGTGACCTTGTGTTGAGGAGTGCGATCGCCGCCCTTCACTTAAATCTTGCCAAATAGCGACAGATGGAAACTCGCCAATAGCATGGAGTCTGTAAAACAGTGGCGAGGTTTGGCGATATTCCCCACAGCTATATATACAAACCGACTGCAATAACCATTACAGTCGGTTTCCATTAATTCCACTTCCCAGAGGGAAGCGTACATTACAGAGGAGTTTTATGAATACACGTGGAAAATAGTTTCCATTAATTCCACTTCCCAGAGGGAAGCGTACATATCAATGTCGGGATTTGTCGTTAATAGGTTTATTAACGTTTCCATTAATTCCACTTCCCAGAGGGAAGCGTACAAGTGCTGATGGGATTCGTCTCTGGAACATGAAAGTGTTTCCATTAATTCCACTTCCCAGAGGGAAGCGTACAAACCGAGCAATTCTAAAGCCCCTCAAGGTTTTACGCGTGTTTCCATTAATTCCACTTCCCAGAGGGAAGCGTACGTGAAGAATTCATTGACTGGAGCGACGATGAGGAGGTTTCCATTAATTCCACTTCCCAGAGGGAAGCGTACTTTTCCATCGACAATCTGTCGATGAACGATTTTTTGAGTTTCCATTAATTCCACTTCCCAGAGGGAAGCGTACAAATCCGACATTACCTCAAGAGGCGGAGTCGTGGGGTTTCCATTAATTCCACTTCCCAGAGGGAAGCGTACGACTTGGACACTTTCCAAGTGGGCAAAGCCCAGACATATGAGTCTGTTTCCATTAATTCCACTTCCCAGAGGGAAGCGTACATGGTATCAGAACTAATATTATTGTAAGAATCCTCAAAGGTTTCCATTAATTCCACTTCCCAGAGGGAAGCGTACATTCTACGAGGTAAATGGCTCTATGATTATTGATAGACTGTTTCCATTAATTCCACTTCCCAGAGGGAAGCGTACTTGCAGAAATTGCTGAGGGCTTTAGAACTCGCGTATTCGTTTCCATTAATTCCACTTCCCAGAGGGAAGCGTACTTCAGTCATTTTTTTTAAAGTCTCCTAAAACAAAAGTTTCCATTAATTCCACTTCCCAGAGGGAAGCGTACGGTGAAATAGATTTAGAGGATGAGTTGCTGCTGTTAGGTTTCCATTAATTCCACTTCCCAGAGGGAAGCGTACTGGTGTAGCAGTACCATCATTCCCCAAGTCCCAAAGTTTCCATTAATTCCACTTCCCAGAGGGAAGCGTACATCGCAGGTTAGATTTGGGTACTAAACAAAAATCCCGTTTCCATTAATTCCACTTCCCAGAGGGAAGCGTACGCTAGCAGTGTATGTGGACCGTATCTATGGAGATGAGTTTCCATTAATTCCACTTCCCAGAGGGAAGCGTACTATCGGGTTTCAAGTCTTTAGCTTTCGAGCTAAGTGATTCGTTGGTTGGTTTCCATTAATTCCACTTCCCAGAGGGAAGCGTACAGACATCAGTGAACCGTAAACAGACATCAGTGAAGTTTCCATTAATTCCACTTCCCAGAGGGAAGCGTACCCTTACATTTTAAACACAGTCCCAGTAAGAAGTCTAGAGGCACTTTCCGAGGTTCAAGAAACTTAACGCCTGAAATGGACTTTAGCATACTAACAGAACTCCTGAAACCCTTACATAGCAAGCAACCGAGGTTCTATACATTAAAATCACTATTTCAGCTATTTTGATTGAACCTCTGTAATAGTTAACTGGTGCATTAAAACAGTATTTAGGCGATCGCTCTGCTGTAATCCACATATCCCTATCTCTTCGTAATGTGAGGGGTTAATACTACCCTAAAATTTTCATATTCTCAAAAATCTATCTTTAGATAGATGACAAGATTACCTAAATAGTATTACTGAGAGTAAACAAAATAAATATGTTATTTATTATATCCAGAGCATAATATTATAAATTTCATCTATTTAAACTTTTGCTGTTTCTTCTTATAAGTACACATACCGTTAAATATTCAACTAACCATCAAAGGTAAAATCCATGGAATTAATAGGACTACCTAAAGCTATAGCCTTAACAACACTGACATTCACCCTCAGTGCTACTCCCACTTGGGGTCAAACCAATCAAAACCAGGCGTTAACTATAAAAAATTCCCAAGTAGTTAGTCAAAGACCCCCAATACTTTACAGTCAAAGTCAGTCTAATCGCGATTTAGCCGAAACTTACCTCATGCGCGGTATTGATTACTATGACCAGGGGAAATGGGAATTAGCACTGGTTGATTATAACCAAGCTATTAAACTTAATCCTAATTTAGCTCTAGCTTATATTGGTCGCGGCGCTGTTTACCTTGAGCTAGGACATATCAACAAAGCCAGGGAAAACTTCCAAAGAGCAGCGCAATTATACCGCGAGCAAGGTAATAGAGTTGAATATCAACTAACTATCAAGGTTTTAAACTCACTGTAGCTGCAAAGATGCCTGAAAGTAAGCAATGAACAGGTTTTAGTATCCACACTATTTCAGTTATTTTGATTGAACTTCCCCACCCCTAACTTTATAATTTTCTGGAAAGTGAGTTCTAGGAAGGTTAATTTAATTAATTAAATAATCTGGGTGTGGATTAATAACGCCTTTGCCACAGTTTGATACCATCCCTACCCTCAGAAGCTAAGGTTTTACCATCCGGGCTGAAGGCTACTGAACTAACCCCATATGAATGTCCGGTGAGTGTGGCGATTTCCGTTTGGGTTGCTACATCCCAAAGAATTTAGCCCCCTTTTTAAAGGCGGTAGCTACCCTTTACGCATTTAACCTTAAACGCTTTCTCAAAAGAATTTAGCCCCCCTTTTTAAGGGGGGGTTGGGGGGATCAATCAGAATGTGATTAGTTGAACGACACATAATAAACAGTCACAACTACCTACAATCCCTATCAGGGATTCAAACTGCTAACTATGTGCGATCGCCTAAACAACAACCATGCCCTAATCACCAGGGCATTTAACAAAAAACTGGAGAAAAACAAATTATATTTAATTAAATATAATTTGTTTAACCTCCACTCATTCTTTCATATTCTTGAAGAAATGTCAAGGAGAATTTCACACTAGCCCACCTATTGACTAGGTGGGGATTTTACACTTAGTCACAATTACTGATAATCCCTGTTAAAATTAAACATTCAAATACTAACTACCCTAGACCACTATCTAGATTCTCTCCTCACAACTACTTATAACCCCTCTCACCACAAAAATGATATATTTTCTTATTTTCTCAAATTCACAACCCCAAAAATGATATATTTTCTCATTCTATTCTCCTTATCCTATCTAGTCACAATCATTTAAAATTTCTATCAAAATTTCCATCAACCCAAATCTTAACAGTGATAAAATTTACAATTACCTGTCAATTCCTCTCAGTGAAAATAACTAGTGCGAAAAAAAAGTTTTTTTATCGCTTCCTGTCGTCATCACCCACCATACTTAACAGTGATTCAACAAATTACACCATCCTACTCCATATATACCCGTAGAGTAAACTTATCCATAATCCCTATTAGCGATGCCAAACTTTTACAACCCGTCCCTGAAGTTGTTTTCCTAGCCAAGGTGTATTACTAGAGAGCGTATACAGGTTCTGGGGTTCAACCTTCCAGGTTTCCTGGGGGTCGAATAAGATCATCTCACCCGCACCGGTGGTAATTGTACTGGGTTGCTGTTGTAAACATTCCGCTGGGTGAGTGCTGAGAGCGCCCCATAATTCTAAAGCCGTAAATTTACCAGTTGCGACTAAATTCTGCCAGAGTAGGGCTAATGCTAACTCGTAACCCATCGCCCCTGGAGGTGACGAGGCGAAGGCTTGCATTTTTTCCTCATAGGTATAAGGTGCATGGTCTATGGCGATCGCATCTATCACACCATTTTTCACCCCACCCCGTAAAGCCTCTACATCATTGGGGTTACCTAAAGGTGGTTCCAACCTTAGACTAGTATTATAACTGGCTATTGCCGTCGTGTCAAGCAATAAGTGCATCCAAGTAGTGCTAGCGGTGATGGGTAAACCCCCAGCCTTAGCGGTGGCGATGAGTTCCACACTGCGAGCGGTAGACACCCGCATAATGTGTACTGGTGTAGCTGTAGCGGCGACCAATTCTAACAAAGCAGCCAGGGCGGTAGTTTCCGCGCTCGCTGGTACAGGGGGTAAACCGAAACGCAGAGCCGCGACACCTTCGCGCATCACCCCATGACCGGATAATAGGCGATCGCCAGGGGAAAAAGCCACCGGTTTACCCCAGGGTTGGAGATACTCCAGGACTCGCTGTACAAACCCTAAATTATCCCAAGGCTGACCATCTGTAAAACCCACGACCCCCGCAGCAGCTAAATCTGCTAATTCCGTCAATTGCTTCCCTGCTAAATCTAGGCTGATAGCTCCCCAAACGTAAACTTGAGGGTGTAACTTTAACTCCCCCTCCTGTTTCCGGGCGTGGGGGTGAGGGGGAGGGGTTTGCTGCAACTGTGTTACCATAGCCGGATGGTCAACAACTGGAGATGTATCTGGGAGAATAGTAATTCTGGTAAACCCTCCCGCAGATGCAGCTTGTAACATAGATGACAGCGTTTCTCGCTGTTCAAATCCCGGTTGACTACAGTGACTATACAAATCTACTAATCCTGTGCCCAGAATTAATCCCTGACAATCTTGAATAGTAGTGTCAGCGGGAATATCAGAAATATCCGGGGCGATCGCGGCGACCTTACCATCAGCTATGAGTACATCAGCTATCTCGTCAGATTTTAAATTAGGACTAATTACCCTTACTTTTTTTAGCAGTTCTGTCATAAAAATATGGTTGTAAGCGGGAAAATCAGCAGCTTTAGCCCTGAGAGGGAGGCCAATTGGTGGTTTTAACCACCATGGTCTTTTCTGGTCAAAAGACTTGTTTTTTACAAAGCGCCAGCCGCAGTTTTATCTAGTACCCCTCCACTTAAGTGGCTGGTAATATTCATTGCTTGTAGCACTGGTAACCCATCTAGACCAGATGGATAGTCAATTACACTTACAGCGCCATTACCTTGGCGGAAGTTCCAGAAATTATCAGCCGATAAACCGAGAACGTGACACAGCAAAGTTTTATTAGTAGCATCGTGGGCTACCACCAAACCGGTTTTGAGTTGTTTTGCCATCGCATCTTCTATAATTCCTTGCCAAGATGCTACACTACGCTGCCAAACTTGCTCTAGGTTTTCCCCTTTTGGCATTTGTACCTGGGCGGGTACGAGTCGCCAGCGCTGCAATTCTCCGGGGAATTCTTGCTCTATCTCTGTTTCTAATTTACCTTCCCACAGTCCGTGACTGATTTCTCTCAAACCATCTTGTAACTCTAAGTTTACACTAGGATGGTGGTTCAATATCAATTCTGCGGTTTCCTTGGGGCGGAGCATAGAGCTACTAACAGCAAAATCAATCACCACATCTTTGAGAAATTCTCCGGCGATTTGGGCCTGTTCTCTACCATTATCATTGAGGGGGATATCTATTTGCCCTTGGAATCTAGTTTGGCGATTCCATTCCGTCTCCCCATGACGTACCAACAACAAACGGACTCCCTGATGTCCCGGTCGCAAAGAGGGTAAAGTTTCCCCTAAGTGTTGGGTCTGATTCAGAGATTCTAATTGCACCGGTTCCCCTAAACCACCAGCAAAATTCAGGACGCTAATACAACAGTTAGATTGCTGTAAGCTATGGTAACGACTGGGGGAAATACCCAAAGCTGTACTAATCAAAGCCCGATTAATGCCATTATGGGCGACTATGAGGATAGTTTCACCTTGATGACGGGGTAGAATTTCCTGCCAAAATAACCGCGCTTGTTCATAGATAGCTAAGACAGGAAAATGTTCCGTTGTCCCATCCTTGACCAACATCCGCAATTCATGGGGGCGTTGTTTCCAGGTGCAGTAGTCTTCAGTAAACTTTTCTTTGACATCAGCACTGAGCATTTCTGCCCATAAAGGTAGATCAATTTCCATCAGGTTATCAGCAACTTGGGGAGTTACAGACCTTGTAGACTCCGTTACCAACTCACTGTATATAATCTCAGCTGTTTTCTTAGCCCGCTGGAGAGGACTAGTATAAATAGCACTAAAAGGAATATTACTGAGGGCTTTTCCTACCTTACTAGCATCTGCACACCCTTTCTCTGTTAATCTTGACACGTCAGTACGTCCTTGGATGCGGCGCTCGATGTTATAGCTGCTTTGTCCATGGCGCACAATGATGACACGAGTCATCTGTTTAGCCCTCCTGTATTTCAAGGAATAATTCTACAACGATTGCTCTTCAATTGAGCATTTTGGCAGACAGATTCACACCTAGGGGTGAATCAAATTTGGCGGGAGTCATATAGATTTCAAGGTGAATACCTGAGAACTGATATCAATCATGCTTCATAAAACTGTAATTCTCCTACTGCTGCCGATTTCTGCTCATAGCTATTCAAAATCAGATCAATTTCTAGAGCGAGGTTCAGGTAGGTGAGCACCCACAATTCCCCACCAGAGTAGATACCCGGAATTTCAAACCAGAAATTCCGGGATCTGAAACTGTGGTTATGTAAGCATGAATAGTGCTAACCTTGACTTTCGCGAAAGGCTAAAAATTGCGCCTGGTTAATTCGCCTACACTGATACAGTGTTTCTGTAATTTCCGCCAGTGTAAACACAGAATGAGCTTGATAACCATGATCTAGTAATCTCGCCTTTACACCTTGTTCATGGTCAATCAAGACTATAATATCCTTAACATTCAATCCTGCTGATTTTAACTTTTCGGCACCTTCCATCACACTTTTGCCCGTGATCAGAATATCATCAACCACCGCCACAGTCTCACCAGGATCAAAATTACCCTCAATTAACCTGCGAGTTCCGTGTGCTTTGACTTCCTTGCGCGGGAAAATTAGGGGACAATGTAAACGCAAAGATAAACCCGTAGCAGTGGGTAAAGAACCGTAGGGAATACCTGCTAATCTGTCAAACTCAAGAGAATTTAAAATTTTCTCATAAGCAGTGAGAACCTGATTAAAAACCTGGGGATTGGAAATAATTTTCCGTAAGTCAATGTAGTAAGGAAAAGTGGCTCCCGATGCTTGTACAAAACTACCAAACATGATGCACCCGACATCATAAAGTTTTAAAATCAAGTCTTGTTGGGGGTGGAGATTGACAACAGAAACATCAGGTAACCACACAGTACAGGTAGAAGTTTCCGAGAAAATTTCACTTTTAGCTTGATTAATCTCTGCACGTAAGGACTGGATATGATCAGCTAATTTGGGTTGACTGAACATATCTTGAGGAACAGGAATCAATAACCCATCACCGTGACTATTTAACCCAGCTGCTAAAATTTCCTTGATATTGATATTACTTCCCCCAGCCCAAATACTCCGGGCCATAATCAACCTTTCCGGCGCAACTGACCGAATCCGAGCTAAAATCTCAGGGTTTGTCGTCCCCACCTCCAAACCTAATTGTTCTGGAGTTCCCCAATTCCTAGACTCCTTGACTACCTGTAAATATAGAGGTAATTCTTCTGTGGGATATTTTTGTAAAGCTTCTGCTCCCGCATTAGAAGTGCAGCATAAAATAAATACCGCTTGATCAAGGTAAACTAAAAACGGTGCTACATGGTCTTGTCCTGTATAAGGACTCAGGGTCACAGCATCCACATTCAATTGTGTAAATACCCTGCGAGCAAACACACTGCTGGTATTTAAATCACTATGTTTAGCATCTAAGATAATGGGGATATGACTAGGAATAGCTGCTAAAGTTTTTTCTAGCAGTTCTAAACCTGGAACACCCAAGGCTTCATAAAATCCTAAAGTTGGTTTATAAGCACAGACAAAATCAGCAGTTTCGCGGATAATCGATTCTAACCAATTATATAAATCAGCAATGATATCCTCAGATTTATAATCTGCTGGTAGGAGTTCTGGATTTGGATCAAGACTTACAAATAGTAAACTTTGATTTTGGAATATACTAGCTTGTAATTTATCAAAAAAGTTCATTTTTCTGCTTACCCTGGGTTGTATGGTTTAAAAAACCCTATCTTATAGCACCAGTCGGCTCAATCCTACTCCATCAAAATACAGCCCTAGCTTACCTATACCTATGATGGTCTTTTTTGTGCCTATGGCTTACGTTACGTGATGCTATTGTGCGGGAAAAATCATAAGATTAGTCACTAGAATAGCAAGTTTAAAGAGGGTGAGATAATCATTGGAAAAACTATTAAGGATAGCCAAAATCATTGATATCTGTACCGAGCGCATTGGCAAATTAACCAGTGGACTGGTGCTAGTCATGGTCATACTTGGCGCATGGAATGTTTTAGGGCGATACTTAGGGCGGTTGATTGGCATTAATTTAACTTCTAATGCTTACATAGAAGCCCAATGGTATATTTTTGATTTAATTTTCCTCTGGGGTGCAGGTTACGCCTTAAAGCATAATGAACACGTCCGGGTGGATGTGTTTTACAACAATTGGACTCCCCGGCAGAAAGCACTAGCAGATTTACTGGGAACAGTGTTATTTTTAATTCCATTTTCTGTGATGGTGATATTTTTTTCTTGGGGTAGTATCCTGGCTTCCTGGGAAATTTGGGAAACATCCCCAGACCCTGATGGTTTACCCCGCTACCCCATCAAAACCATGATTATTGTCTCCTTTGTGTTGTTGATTGTTCAGGGAATTTCTCAGGTAATTAAAAACTTGGCCATTCTTCAAGGTAGAGTCGATAGCGATCGCCATATCCCCGGAGGAAAATCATGACACTAGATTATGAATGGCTAGGGCCTGCTATGTTTGCGGGGGCTTTGGTGCTGTTATCCCTGGGATATCCCGTAGCTTTTTCTCTGGGTGGGGTATCAATCATATTTGGCATAGTGGGAATTGCCCTGGGTGTATTTGACCCGATATTTTTAACTGCCATGCCACAGCGGATTTTTGGCATCATGGCTAATTATACCCTGTTAGCTATCCCCTATTTTATCTTTATGGGGTCAATGCTGGAGAAATCCGGCATAGCTGAGAACCTGTTAGAAACTATGGGGATTGTATTAGGACGGTTACGGGGGGGACTGGCTTTAGCTGTGGTGTTAGTGGGGGCGCTGTTGGCAGCAACTACTGGTGTGGTGGCAGCAACGGTGGTGGCTATGGGGTTAATTTCCCTACCCATTATGCTGCGTTATGGGTATAACAAAGAATTAGCCACTGGTGTAATTGCGGCATCGGGTACTCTGGGGCAAATTATCCCCCCTAGTGTGGTGTTGGTGGTGCTGGGTGACCAGTTAGGGGTTTCTGTGGGTGATTTATTTATCGGTTCCTTGATTCCCGGTTTAATGATGTCCGGTGCTTTTGCTTTACATGTGCTGATTGTGGCATTTTTAAAGCCAGATTTAGCCCCAGCTTTACCGGCGGAGGTGCGCAACATTGGTGGTAAAGCCTTGGGAAAACGGATATTTCAGGTCATGCTACCGCCGTTAGTTCTGATTTTCTTGGTATTGGGTAGTATCTTTTTTGGCTTTGCGACCCCTACAGAAGCCGGTGCTGTAGGTTGTCTAGGTGCGATCGCACTTGCTGCTGCTAACGGTCAGCTAAATTTACCATCTGTGGGTCAGGTTTGCGATGCCACTTTAAAAATTACCACCATGGTGATTTTTATCCTATTGGGTTCCACAGCCTTTAGTCTAGTGTTCCGGGGGTTGAATGGGGATCAATTTATGTTTGATCTCCTAGCTAATCTTCCCGGTGGGACTACGGGGTTTTTGATTGTCAGCATGGTAACAGTATTTATTCTCGGCTTTTTTATTGACTTTTTCGAGATTGCTTTTATTGTTGTACCCCTATTTGTCCCCGTAGCTCAACAGTTAGGTATTGATTTGATTTGGTACGGTGTGATTTTAGGCGCAAATCTGCAAACTTCCTTTCTCACACCGCCCTTTGGTTTTGCATTGTTCTATCTGCGTGGTGTCGCCCCCCCAGAAGTCACCACATCTGATATTTATCGGGGCGCTATCCCCTTTATTTTGCTGCAAATGCTAGTTTTGCTGTTAATAATTGCTTTTCCGGGGATTGTCAGTTTTTTACCGAATTTAGGAAGTTAATTGATCAACTCATTGAGAAATTAGCATAACTCAATTCATTGACACGGTTCCAGTCAAAAACTTGCTGACGGAACCCTTTCCACTGTTGGTAAACTTCCTTAAAGGTGCTGTCCTGACTAGCATTTTCTTCTAGGAACTCAAAGGACGCTGTTTGAGATGCTTGCATAATTTCCCGACTGAAGGGAACTAATTTAGTCCCCCCCGCGGTCAGTCTGGTTAATGCTTGGCCATTTAAAGCGTCATACTCAGAGAGCATATTCACGTTGGCTTCATAAGCTGCTGTCTTGAGGATGGCTTGGTATTCCGGGGGTAATTTATTCCAAGCAGTACGGTTAACTAAAACATCTAATGTCGGTCCTGGTTCCCACCAACCAGGATAATAGTAAAATTGGGCAGCTTTGTGTAAACCCAGTTTTTCATCATCGTAGGGACCGACCCACTCAGCTGCATCAATTGCGCCCCGATCCAGTGCTAAGAAAATTTCGCCTCCTGGTAATACTTGCACATTTACACCCATGCGAGCTATAACTTGGCCGCCGATTCCGGGAATACGCATTTTTAAACCTTGGAAGTCAGCCACAGTGTTAATTTGTCGTTTAAACCATCCCCCCATTTGCGCCCCAGTGTTACCAGCGGGAAAGTTAATGATGTTGAAGTCACTATAAATTTTTTGCATGGCTTCTAGTCCCCCCCCATGATACAGCCAGGAGTTCTGTTGTTGGGCGTTGAGTCCGAAGGGTACAGTGGTAGCAAAGGCTAAAGCTAGGTTCTTTCCAGTATAATAATAACTACCTGTATGCCCACATTCTACTGTTCCCGCTTGCACCGCGTCCATAACTTGTAACCCCGGTACTACCTCCCCCGCAGCAAAGGGTGTAATGGTGAAACGTCCGTTGGTCATTTCTCTGACTCGCTTGGCAATTGTATCTGCACCGCTAAATATACCTAGAGATTTCGGCCAACTGGTGGCCATCCGCCACCTGATATTGGGCTGACTGGTTTGGATGTTGGCTGCGGTTTGGCTACGACTACATGCAGCTAATGTTACCGCAGTTCCTGCGGCGATCGCAGCTGTGTTGAGAATTTGGCGACGTTTAATCATGCTTGGTAAATTTATCAGCGCTAATTGGTGGGTTATCCGTAATTTACCAGTTTTTTACAATCTAGCAGCACGTAAAGCCGCACCAATTAGACCTACTTCTTGGTTAAGAATAATATGCACGGGTATATCTTCCAGGATGGAACGCATCCGCCCTTTTTGGCTGAAGTTTAACAGAAAATTGCCGTTTTGCAGGAGGGGGAGAATTTTGGGGGCGATTCCACCTGCAATATATAAACCACCATAGGGGAGTAATTTTAGGGACAGATTACCCGCTTCAGCGCCGTAAATATCCACAAATAATTTTAGGGCTTCCACCGACAGGCGATCGCTCCCTTGGACTGCTGCGCCGCCGATGGCCGCCCCCGGATCAACGCTTTTTTCCATCTGTCCGGCTTCTCTTTCCCAGGTTCTGACAATTTCCGCAATTTCTGGTGATTCGCTGTATACTTGGCGATCGCGTAAAAATTGGTAAATTGCGACTATACCCTGTCCGGAAACCACCCTTTCCACAGACACCCGTTGAATATCATGTTTATCCAGTAGATATTTCAACAGCTGAAATTCTAGCTCATTGCGGGGGGCAAAATCCCCGTGTCCACCTTCGGAGGGAAACACCTGATAATAGTTCCCCTGTTTAATTAAAAACCCTTGTCCTAAACCAGTACCAGCACCAATAACAGCAATGGGTGCTTCTTGTTTGTGTTTCCCAACTTGCAAGGTTAGCAGGTCTTTTTTACTTAATCCGAAAATACCGTAACCCACAGCTGCAAAATCGTTAATTAAGCACATAGAATCAATGCCTAATTCTTGTTTTAACCGGGGGGTATCGAGAAACCAAGTTAAGTTAGTCAGCTTGGCTGTATTATCTACCACTGGTCCGGCGATCGCAAAACAAGCTTTTTGGGGTGTGGGGGTATGAAGCTCAAGGAGGAACTGCTGGACTAAGGGGACTAAATCGGGAAAATCTCCACTAGGGTAAGTTTTCTGTGCAATGGTATGTAAATTTACAGCGTCCACCAACCGCAAAATAGTTTTAGTGCCGCCAATATCTCCTGCTAGTAACAAAGTCATAGAATTGAGGATGGGAATTAATTAATTTGTCTGTGCAGTCAAAAATCCTCATTCAGGATTTGAGCAAATCGAACCACTTCCGATACTTTTTTGCTAACATTCATTAACAAATACACTCTTTAAGAGAGGGCGTATCAACCAATGCACGAAGGAAAATCCTCTATATCCATCAAGTGGGAAGTATCTCCTTTTAGTTCTAGCAACCATTCAGATCCCTGGCGCAGGATTTTCACTAAGGAACATAAAGAAGCCGTGACTTCTGTTTTAGCAATGTCCCCTACTAACCCCATTGCAGCACCCTGTACAGATGCACTATGTCCTACCAGCAAGATATTTTCAGGATACCATTCACTAGCCAACAATTGGGCAGTTTTTCCAGAACGCTCTTGTACTTGTACCTCAGTTTCTGGATATTCAGGGCTGACAACTGGTATATAATCAGAATCTATTCTGGGGAATAGTGCCTTTAACTCAGAAATTGAGTGTATTTCCGGTGCTTCGGTCATCCAGTGGGGATTTAACCACTCACTCAAACCTGTTTCTAGTTTAATCCCTAAATTTAAAACTTCTGCCACGGCGTTGGCTGTTTGTACAGTGCGCATAAATGGGGAAGCGAAAATATGAGTAATGGTTTCTGTTTGCAGACGTTGAGCTAACTGCTGAGTTTGTACTATACCATCTTCAGACAGGGGCGGGTCATAACGTCTGACTGCTGTGAGAAACCACTCAGGGTGAACGAAATCCAGACGGTTAGCGTGTCTGGCAATCCAAACTATTTGATTCATAAAACCATTTCATCGCCAGTTTCCTAGATCACCTAGCCCGTGAATTGTACCATGAAGCGGCGGTCAATCCAGTCTTTCCCACACCAGAAAACCCGGTGAGGGGATGAAGTCAAAGCGCCTCTAGTGGCGATCGCTCGTTTGTCCCCAGTCCCGATTAAACTTAAATATTCTGGCTGTGGTCTATAGACTTTCACAGACTTACCTAATAATATTCTTTGTAAATTCTCAAACAATGGTTTACCCTGGCGCACCGCAAATACTCCAGCTTTAGGACAAGGATGATTTACCATCGTCGCAATATCCCCAGCAGCAAATACCTCTGGGTGAGTTTGACTTTGTAAGGTATCTCCTACTAAAATAAATCCTTGCTCATCTGTACCTAGTCCTGTGGTTTTTATCCATGGGGGTGCGGATGCTTGGGTTACCCAAAATACTTTTTGGGACTCTACCAATAACCCCGATACACATTTTACCTGCAACATTTCTGGTATTTCCCCATTGCTGTGTTGGGGTGCAATTTCCGCCACGGTTTCCCCTAGATGTAAATTTATCCCCCGTTGAGTGACAATCTGCTGCAATTGACCTTGCACTGATTGGGGATAATTGGGTAACAGTTGCTCCTGACGCCCAAATAAATGAATTGTCAAACCCTGATTTTGTGATCTAATTCTCTGTAAATGAGTTTCCATGGATAGTACTAACTCTACACCCCCCGCACCACCACCGACAACAGCTATACTTACTGGTTGCTCAGGGTTTTTAGCTACACGTTCTAATAGCCCATACCAATGTTCTAACAATTTTGGTACTGGTTTAGCAGCAATAGCATATTCTGCAGCACCTGGTACAGAGATTGTAGCTGGAGTGCTGCCAATGTCAATAGATAGGATATCAAAGTTTACTGGTGGACTTGTAGCACAAATCACCCTGCGCTTTTTCAAGTCTAGTCCCACCGCTCTATCAATACATAACTGTGCATCAGCAAAGTTAGTTAATTTTTCTAAGTCGATGTGACACTCTTGGTAAGTATAAAAGCCGGCAATATGACCGGGTAACATACCGGAGTAAGGGGTATAAATATCTGGGGTAATTAATGTTAAATCAACTCCTGCTAAAGGATGGTAGCCAAAGTTTTTCAACACGATAGCATGGCTATGTCCACCACCAATTAATACTAAGTGTTTGTTGGGCATTTTTCCTACTCCAATCTTGAGACTTGAAGTAGGTTGGGGATATTGCGATCGCCTCTCAAGATTTAAATGAACTACCCCATTTTCAACGTAGTCAGATGGGTTTCTACAATAAGTATGCGTAGATATTCCCTCACGAATTGCGAGTTTATACCACGCTTAGTCCTCGAAACTGGACGACTACATCATCAAAGTCGAAGTCACCGCCGCCGGCTAGGTCCTCAAAGCCGAAGACATTGTTACCCAACAAGCGGATCTGGTTGCTATTACCGGCGACAAATAGGTTACTAAAGTCAGGTCTCACTGAGTTGAGGTCACCATTCGCGACTAAGAATGGTAGCAGGACATAGTTTGACAAGTCAAGACTAGAATTGACTTGAAAGGTGCCGCTTAAGTCCATAATTTGGTTATTGGTAACGTTCCCAGTCAGCACCGCATTGTTACGCACCGCACTCAGATATGCATTGCGATCGCCTAGTTCAGCTATACTGTCACCAGTTAGCCTGTCAACCACTGCCCCTGTAGTTTTGTCTGCCAAGTAGAAGCCCACTAGATTATCAAAAAAAGCTTCCCGGTACAGCGTAGTATCCACCTTCACAGTGATTCTGTCCCCAGTCACTCTAGAAGTGTCGAGGTTACCCAGGTTAATAGCTTCTAGTTGCTCACCATTGAATTCAATTTTCTTGGTTAAAATTTCTATACTATCTGCACTGCCCAGACTATCAGCAACAATCTTCAAGTTACCACCAGTCAGAGTAAAATTATTTCCTGTAACATCACTAATGGTTAAGGGGGTAATATTGCCATTGGCTAAATCTCGCAATTGAAACCTCATCATATTACCATTTTCAGGGGAAACCCTGATTGGGAATGACTGTAGGTCTTCAAGGATAGACTCCCTACCAAAAAAAGGTAGACCTGAAGCACTACCGGGAGTAGTGAGAATACTCTGAGTTCTACCGTCCCCAAAGACAATCTGTAGCTCCTGAGATGATGGGGTTGAACCCGTTACAGAGAATCTAAAGACAGTATCAAAGGTTTCCTGTAGAGGTGTTCCCGTGTTGGGGTCAGTAATATCGATGATAGTTACACTACTTTGTGGACTTTGTGGACTTTGTAGACCAGTAGCACCGCTTATATTAGCGCCTATATTGTCGATAGCAAGAGTATCAACCTCGATAAATCTACTTCTCTGAGGGCTAACATTTCTATTCAAGTTTTGATAAACAAAGATGCCTTCTTCACCAGAGTCAAAACCTTGAACATCATCAGCGGTAATAGGAATTGACCATGTGCCATCAGACC
Source organism: Anabaenopsis sp. FSS-46 (assembly GCF_029891665.1). Lineage (NCBI taxonomy): Bacteria > Bacillati > Cyanobacteriota > Cyanophyceae > Nostocales > Nodulariaceae > Anabaenopsis > Anabaenopsis sp. FSS-46. Next base: position 18,139 of record NZ_JANQDG010000102.1, read on the forward strand.
CTACAGTAGCTTGTTTCCCGGGTCTCTTACTATTAGGCTCACTATCGAACCGGAGCATAATTTCTGCCCCTGGTGTACCAGTACCAGTGATATTAAAACCATCAACCCTTTCTTGTCTGTTAACTTTGTCATCTCCCGCTACCAAGTTAATTATCGGGGCTAATGGTGATATCAATGAAGCCGGACTGTTGGGATTCCCATTAACATTAAAGGCGGCTCCTGCTCCCACAGAAACTTCTAACCCTGTGTCACCAGGAGTATCACGGTCAAGTACATTAGTGGTTACTAACAATTGGTATTTCGTGGGGCTGACTGTTGTAAATGCTCCCTTAGTACCATTGGTAACCGTGATATCTTCAGCGGTGAAGCCGGTGACAGGTTCACTGAAGGTGAAGGTGTAACGAACCCGAAATCCATAGTTACTATTTCCACTGGGAAAGGCATCTACCGCCTGATTGGTGATACTAATCGTCGGTGGTTGTGACATAGAAATACTCCTCAAGACAAGGTTAAATAGACAGTTACACTGACGAAACTATGAAGACAAACATCAAATCAACTAGATATCAAAGGATATCGATAGCAGAGTGAAGTTAGGGTAGAGTGGCACCAATAGCTTAAATATCTTTGTTCTTAGACAGGGCGACTACCGTGACGTCAAGAATCTCGTTCAATATCAGGATGATAGAACGATCACTAGGGAATAAAAACTGTTAATACTCCCACTACTATCTAATTAGCAAGATTCGCTACAGAAATCCGGTTAATTTCTTGAAGATGAAATAATTTACAGATTCTCATTAAATATCTCGTGCATTAAGCCACTGCTAATACAGACAGAATCCTTATTAATACTGATTGTTTTTCAGAGATTGTCCCTATTGCCATAACTAAGCGATCGCTATGCAGCGTCAATCATCCAAAAAACTGAATAATTAAATTTAGATACAGAATCGTTAGTAATATTTGACCGTCGCCCCGACTTACCGCCCATCAGCGATCGCACTACCACGGAAATAGCCCTGAGTCCTCAAGGTAGAAATATTACAGTTATTCGGGGGTAGGTTTGGATTTGTTAACGGTTGACGGTTGACTGGGAAGATGTGTGATAACAATCATTGGATTAGCCAGGGAATGAATTCCCCGGCTAATCGCGAAAGTCCACTGAAAGTGGACTCTTGGGTTGACAAATCTTTATATTCAGCCCAAACCGGGCTTAATCATTAATTCGTTTCCATTCGATTGATGTCTCTAGGGAAACATCAATTAATCCATACAATTCTCAATGCGATCGCGTTTCTCTTCTCACTGTTCGAGTGGGAAATATCCCCGACTTCTCTAAGAGGTCGGGGATCTTGTCCTAGGTTTCCATTCAAATAATGTCCCCAGCGAGTGGGGACTAACACTAACTAGCAAATCCTATTATATCAACTAACTGTTTCCATTCAAATAATGTCCCCAGCGAGTGGGGACAATACGTGGCGTACTACGTTTCCAACGCCAGCAATGGGTTTCCATTCAAATAATGTCCCCAGCGAGTGGGGACATACAGGAAGCAATAGTTCTGTTTCTTATCGAAAGTTTCCATTCAAATAATGTCCCCAGCGAGTGGGGACGAACACAAGGAGTTCTCCGCAGAGCTTCCAGCGTACTAGTTTCCATTCAAATAATGTCCCCAGCGAGTGGGGACTTCTTTCGTGCAATTACAGCCTTTAAGGAGGCATCATGGTTTCCATTCAAATAATGTCCCCAGCGAGTGGGGACCTTTAACCCTAAAAGTAATGCTGTATGGGTAAGGTAGTTTCCATTCAAATAATGTCCCCAGCGAGTGGGGACAGGTGATCTAGAAACCGGAAAGGGGACTGAAAGAGAAGGTTTCCATTCAAATAATGTCCCCAGCGAGTGGGGACGTGTGGAAATCTCTTGCCTATCTCGACGGCGACGAACGTTTCCATTCAAATAATGTCCCCAGCGAGTGGGGACCTGATGAGACAAGCTAAAAAGGAGCAAACATGAAGTTTCCATTCAAATAATGTCCCCAGCGAGTGGGGACGACTTTACAGAGCTTGACTCAGACAGGGAAAGGCTATTGTTTCCATTCAAATAATGTCCCCAGCGAGTGGGGACTCTTGTCAGAGCACTGGCAACTCGCTATCGCGAGTAAAGTTTCCATTCAAATAATGTCCCCAGCGAGTGGGGACAACCTAATAGCCGTGGAAGAGTCCCCCGGAGGGGGGTATTGTTTCCATTCAAATAATGTCCCCAGCGAGTGGGGACTTCTTGTCATTTGGGATTCCCCAAAAGCTTGTCTGTTTCCATTCAAATAATGTCCCCAGCGAGTGGGGACTATAAATGTACCAGCAGATGCTTCCTCTATCTACGATGGTTTCCATTCAAATAATGTCCCCAGCGAGTGGGGACGAACTACAAATCACCGTCGTTCCGGATGGGGAAGTTTCCTGTTTCCATTCAAATAATGTCCCCAGCGAGTGGGGACACAAATAAGTGTACTTTCTGATGGGGAAGTTTCCTTGTTTCCATTCAAATAATGTCCCCAGCGAGTGGGGACCTTACCACAGATGCAGACTCTGCGGAAATGGTTAACCAGTTTCCATTCAAATAATGTCCCCAGCGAGTGGGGACACGCGATCGCGGATGAAACAGGGCACTCCCGAAAGTTTCCATTCAAATAATGTCCCCAGCGAGTGGGGACCCCTGCATTCTAAACCATTACCCTGTAAGAAGTCTAGAGGCAGTTTCCGAGGTTCAGAAAAACCGGCGGCTGAAATGGACTTTACCCCAGTCTGTCAAAGGCTGAAACCCTTATACAGCAAGCGACCGAGGTTCAGAACATTAGAATCACTATTTCAGCTATTTTGATTGAACCTCGGTAATAGTTAACTGGTGCATTAAAACAGCCCCCAGGCGATGTTAAAGGCGATGGTCTTAACCTCTGACCGGTCAACCGTCAACATTTGTACTGTTAGAGTTAACACCTAGTCGGATTTATCCGACTTTAGCTATCAGACAGGGGTTTTTAACCCCTGGCGGGGTGGGCGTTGACTGTAGGCGATCGCTGCTGTGGGTGTTGACTGTGCTGGGTAAGATCCCCGACTTCTAGCAAAATTTATCACTACCCGACAAGCTCATAGTCAGAAGTCGGGGATATGAGTCACCCAGTCGGATTTATCCGACTTTAGCTATCAGACAGGGGTTTTTAACCCCTGGTTCTTCTGACTGACTTAGACTAAATAACTGGTATTAGGAACGATGGGAAAGAAGGCGTATTCATACCAAGCAGTCCAGATAAAACTTCTAATCCATCTGTGATATTTCTCAGCACTGATTTGATAGTTAAATTCTCCCTCAGAGATATCAATGGAAGATAGATGAGAATTACAACCGCAACCATGATGATAGGTAAAACCATATTTAGAGGCGATGCTTTGCACTTTCATTTGCACAGCAAAAACTTTACCCGCGTGTAAGACAGCATCCCAAGAGCGTTTGTGTACTATATCCCGTTGATCAAAGCGTAAAGCTCGTTCTTCAAATATATGATCTCGGTAAATTGGCGCGAGGTGGACATAATAGAAACTAGCGGGTAGTTCGTAGCCAAACTCATCAAACAGTTCTCTACCTATGAGTGCGACTTTCACTTCATCGGCGGATTCTCTACCCTGGGATTTTACATCTGCGAGAACTTGTTTAAAATCTGGATAGCTATCAATCAAGAAATCATGACCATAAAATTCTAGGGTTTCATAACCTAGTTGACCAAATAGCTGGGAAAATGCTGATTTAAAAGGCGCTAATTCTGGACGTTCACTAAATAAGTCTACATCACCCCGCCCCAGTTTATATTGGAACAACTGAGCCATTTCTACGTAAGTCTGGGGGTGATCTAGTCCCACATTTGCAACCCCCGCGGCTATATTTTGCCATATGGGAGGTAATTGGGAGACGGGGACGGCGTTTTCTCCAGCAATGATTGGAATATTAGGAGCTGTAATAACTTGCATAAGTAATCCCGATTATAATTTGTTGGCTGGAAAATTAACAAATAAATCTTGGAGATAGCTAAAAACACTCTGACAGTATGGTGAATATATGACAAAAAAACTGTTACATAGAATACTAATTGCTGAGGTTTAATTCAACACTGGCAGATTTTAGCTATGTATAATACCCGAAGGTTGTCATGGTTCCCGATGTCTGGAAGTCAAAACGTATGTGTGTTTATGGGTGGTTAATCTGAGTCAGTTAAGCCAAGTTATTAGTTATAATTGGGGTAATTGAGGTTTTATGAGTTCTACTTTAGAATTAGTTATCGGCTGGTTGTATCCTCGACTGATGAGTACCTATGGCGATCGCGGTAATGTGATTACCATCGAACGTCGCGCCCAGTGGCGGGGGTATAATGTGAGGGTGGTTCCCCTAGACCAAAATTCTACCGCTGCTGATATTCGCAGTGTAGATATTATTGTTGGTGGTGGCGCACAGGACCGCCAACAAGAAATTGTCATGCGCGATTTACAGGGCGCAAAAGCGGAGGCTATGGGTGATAAAATTCACAATGGTACACCGGGAGTATTTACCTGTGGTTCTCCCCAACTGTTGGGTAAATATTACGAACCTGCTTTAGGGAAGCGGATTGAAGGTTTAGGAATCTTTGATTTAGTCTCTGTACATCCCGGTGAAAATACTCAACGCTGTATTGGTAATTTGGTAGTTGAAGTTACAGCTAATCGCTTAGGGCGGGAATTAGCAGAGATGACCGGAACTAAACCCTATTTAGTGGGTTTTGAAAATCACGGGGGACGCACTCGCCTAGGTGAAGTGGAAGCTTTGGGGCGTGTGGTCTATGGTTTGGGTAATAATGGTGAGGATGGGACTGAGGGCGCATTTTATCAGAATGCGATCGCCACTTATTCCCACGGTCCTTTGTTACCTAAAAATCCTTTTGTCGCTGACTGGTTGATTCAAACTGCTTTGCGGCTGAAGTATCAACAGGCGATCGCCTTGTCACCACTAGATGATAGTCTAGCCTTACAGGCGCGATCGGCAATGTTAAAGCGGTTAAACCTAAGTTTAACACATTCAGTTTAACCGTGGATAGAAGTTTCCAACCCATCCCTGGGGATGGGTTCTCACAGGGGTAGGTTTTTAATATGATCTGTGAAGGCAAGACCACCGAAGACAAGCAAGGAAAGTGGACAAGGAAGATTTTATACGGACAATGGTCTCTTAATGGGCTATTTTTGTGACTAAGAATACAGACTTTGTACTGTTTTCCTCCCTTGTCACCTTGTCCGCCTTGTCCACCAAGTCTTACCCTCACGACAATGTAAAAAACCTACCCTTGTAAGGGGGAGGGTTTGGGGGTGGGGTTTTTAACGTTTGGCGAATTTCTTGCTGACTTTGCGTAAACGAATTGATTCCGGTGTGACTTCCACCAATTCATCTGAACCAATGTACTCTAAAGCTCTCTCTAAACTCATTTCTATTGGTGTTTGCAATTGTACCAGTTCATCCCCACCAGCGGCGCGGTGATTGGTTAATTGCTTGGTTTTACACACATTTAACTCTAAGTCTTGGGGGCGATTATGTTCTCCAATAATCATACCCTTATAAACTTTGGTTCCGGGAGTGATAAAGAATGCGCCTCTATCTTCTGCGTTTTTCATGGCGTAGAATGTAGAAACACCTTCTTCAAATGCAATCAGAACCCCTTTGTTGCGGGCTTCAATGTCACCGGTGAGGGGACGATAATCATGGAAACTGTGGTTCATAATCCCTTCACCACGAGTTAACCGCATAAATTCACCCCGGAAACCAATTAAACCCCGGGCGGGAATGATAAACTCTAACAGGGTGCGACCATTCCCAATCACTTGCATATCTTGCATTTCGCCTTTGCGTTGTCCTAGGCGTTCAATACAGCTACCTACTGCATCTTCGGGAACGTCCAGCGCTAGGAGTTCAAAGGGTTCGCAAGGTTGACCGTTGATTTCTCGGTAAATTACCTGTGGTTGAGATACTTGGAACTCGAAACCTTCTCGGCGCATGGTTTCGATTAAAATCCCCAAATGCAATTCACCCCGACCGGAAACTTGGAATTTATCGGGGGAGTCAGTTTCTTCTACTCGTAGGGCGACGTTAGTTTCTAATTCCCGCAACAGGCGATCGCGTACCTGTCTGGATGTTACCAGTTTACCTTCTTGACCGGCAAAAGGTGAATCATTCACCCAGAAAGTCATTTGTAAAGTGGGTTCATCCACCTTAATTAAAGGTAAAGCTTGGGGTTCGTTGGGGTCGGTGATAGTCTCCCCAATATAAGCATCACCAAAACCAGATACTGCCACAATATAACCCGCGGTGGCTTCTTCCATTTCCACCCGCTTGAGTCCTTCAAACCCCATTAATTTGGTAATTTTGGACTTGACAATAGTACCATCTTCCTTTACTAAAGCCGCCTGTTGTCCAGTGCGGATAGTACCATTATGGATTCTACCAATCACAATCCGTCCCAGATATTCCGAATAATCTAGGGTGGTGACTTGCAATTGTAGAGGTTTGTTAATATCCCCTACAGGAGGTGGAACGTGTTGTAAAATCGCATTAAATAAAGGCTGCATATCTACCGCTTCCCCTTCCATGGTTTCCTTGGCGTAACCGCCCATACCGGAAGCAAATAGATAGGTAAAATCACATTGGTCTTCATCTGCACCTAATTCTAAGAACAGATCCAAAACCTTATCTACAGCCACATGGGGGTCACCCTGGGCGCGGTCAATTTTGTTAATCACCACAATGGGGCGCAGTCCCTTTTCTAACGCTTTTTTCAATACAAAGCGTGTCTGGGGCATCGGACCCTCATTAGCATCTACAATTAACAGACAACCATCCACCATACCTAGTACCCGTTCCACTTCGCCGCCAAAGTCGGCGTGTCCGGGGGTATCCACAATGTTAATTAATGTGTCTTTGTAGCGAACAGCTGTATTTTTAGAGAGAATGGTAATACCCCGCTCCCGTTCTAGGGCGTTGGAGTCCATGACACAATCCGGAACGTCTTCACCTTCTCGGAAAATACCAGATTGTTTGAGGAGCGCATCAACCAGGGTAGTTTTGCCGTGGTCAACGTGGGCGATGATGGCGACGTTGCGAATTGGGAGCGTCATAGGAGCTTTTAGTGAACTCAAGAGGGGGTTTTCAGTTTTCAATGTCAATACGAGTCGCTCTAACAGAACTATTGTTAATTAGCAACTTCTGTAAAGAACCTTTAATAATTCTAGCTTAATTGTCACAATTCCGGGGGGTTTTCTGTAAACTTATCCAGAAATAAATAATGTTCATCCCTAGTTTATCTATCAAGTGCGTCTTAATTAATACCAAATTTATTTCACTTGCAACCAACTAAATATCTGTCTTACCTGTAACCGCCAATCTTTTAACACATCAAGCACAGGTAATATATCAGTATTGTATTTGACCTCTGGTAATTGTTGAGGTTGAAATACCATGACGGATTTATCATTAGGGTCAATAAACCAACCTAACTTAGTCCCCTGCTGCATACAAAAAATAATTTTATTAATTACGTAATTTGGCGATTGGTCGGGTGATAAAATTTCAATAGTCCAATCTGGATAACTTTCAAACTTATTGGCAATTTCCCCATCTTCATCAGTGGGGATGCGTGACCATGCAAATACAGCAATGTCCGGCACTAAAGAACCTCCCCCAAAGGTGCAGAGTAATTCAGTTAGTGCTAAGGCTTGTTTTTGGGGTTCACCCACCTGATTAATATTAGTTGATAAACAAGTTTGGATTCTGCTATGTTTCCCTTGGGGCATTGGTTTTTGGTAGATGCAGCCATCAATATACTCCCTGGGCGGTTTAGTATCTGATAATTTCAGAAATTCTCCCAGGGAGATATCGCCAGTTACCTGAGTTGACAATCCCATTAGCAATTACTCCTGTAGGCAAACCATAACCCCACCCTCAAGACTGTTGAGCCTTTTTGTCTAAGATATTTTATACTATATCAAACTTTAACCAAATAAAAAAATAATATTAGTAATAATCTTTACAATACCCCAAACGGTTATTATTAAAGCTTTTCAGCCCTAGGTAAGATATTTTGGTAATATTTCCTGTTAATAGACAGATATGAACTAAATCTTTTAGGATACTGATATCGGCTACACAGATAAAATACTAATGTCAACAGAGTATTGGCGGGCGAAAATTTGGGGTTTACTCCATGACCCTGTGTTAAAAGCCTTACACAACAACAGCGGTAGGGGTGGGAACAGCTTCTATGAGCAACTAGAAGCAATGAAACCTTGGGTTGAGATTAATAGAATACCTGAAGAATCAGCTGGGAAAGTATTAAAAAATATACTTTTAGCTGACTATATCGCCTCCGCTAGTGACAGAGCAGCCATAGGTAGTGTGACAGCTACTATTAACTATGCTCCGGGGAAGAATCCTGAGAAGGGCTTAGATATTACTCATTTATTATCTGGTGCAACCCAAGAATTTAAGATTAGAGAGCATCAGACCTTAATCACATCTCCACGTAAAGACTATTTAGCAGAAAAAGAGCAACAATTATTACAACTCATACCGAAAGAACTACAAACCGCAGATATTACAGATAATATTGCCCAGATTAAGAAATTATATTGGTGGTTATGGCGTTGTTTACCCCAAGCAACCTGTGACTTATTTAATGATAGTTCATTAATGTTAATGCCGGCGGAAACCAGATTACCCGATGCTTCCATCTGGAGTCATGTAAGCATGACCTCAGCTTTAGCTGGCGCATTAGCAGGATATGACCTAACCCTAGAACAAGTCAAACAGTGGCCAAGAAATCAACCAGTATCTCATCCCTACCTAGCAGTATTTAGCTTTAGTCCGGTACAAGAACTAATCAAGGCCAGTCGCAAAATGCGGGATTTTTGGGCTGGTTCGTGGTTGTTACATTATCTTTCAGCCAAAGTTTGCTGGAAACTGGCTAATCAATATGGCCCAGATAGTTTACTTTATCCCAGTCTTTACCAACAACCACTGATTGACCATTGGTTACTACAAACATATCCAGAATATAAGCAGTGGGTAACCGCACCGACAGCAGAATCATTACTAACCGCAGGTTTCCCTAATGTTATAGTTTTAGTTTTGCCTCAAGCTAAAGTTAAAGCCGCCATGCAAACAGCCCAACAAACTCTGCTCGCTGAATGGCAACATATTAGTAAATTAGTTCTAGAAGAACTACAAAACGAACGTTATTGGATGAGAAACCTAGATGCTAATCATAGCACTTGGGAAGGTTGGTTACAATCCCAATGGCAGTTTTATTGGACTGCTTTACCGATTGGGAAAGAAGGTGAGGAATTTAAGATTTCCGCTGCTGAAAATAAAGATCAAGAATTGCAAGAATGGTGTGAGGTACAAAACCAAACCTATAATTTACATCAACCGGTGACAGGTGAGGGAGTTAAATTATTTAAAGACCAAGAATTAAAATTACTGCGGGAAGCATATAAAAAACGTTGGGAAAAGCAAAAACGAGGCTTTAGTGCTAATGTTGGTTCATGGTGGGGATATATATTTGATGCTACTCGTGCAAGTTTAGCATCTGTGAAAAATGCTAGAAATTGGGAAATACCCACAGCATTTGGTCCGCGGTCTACAATTTCTGGTATTGGTCCTGTGGTCAACCCTGGTAAGGACTGGACAACAGAAGGGGATACTAAAAGATTGTGGTCAAGACAAGCTGGTTTATTTGATGGTACAGAACAGTTAAACGCGACGGAAACCCTTAAACGCGGTTTACCAAAAATTATCGGCGAATTATTAGGGGTACCTGATTTACAAGTATCCTATCCTGATTTAACTTCTGGAGTCGCGGGGTATTTGAAGGTTAATCAGGGTCAGTCTGAACATGAAAACAATTTTAATCAGGCTTGTCAAGCTATAATTAGCAGGTTTACCGACACCAAAACAATGCTCCAAGATATGCGCGGTAAATGGGGTATTCCTTGGAGAGATAAACAAAATACTCCTAAACAATATCATCCCCGTCTACTCAATTCTGGGTGGTTAGTGGAGGAGTTGGAAGATGGGAAGGAATTTAGAATTGAATATACTCAGGTATTGAATCGGATTATTAGTCAATACTATCCCCAAAATAACCCATCTAGCTGGTATGTGTTAGCCGCTGGTGATGGTGATGGGATGAGTGAATGGTTAAAAGGGGCGAAGATGAAAGCCTATAAGGAATATATTCCCTCTGGTTTGGAGGTTGATTTAGAGAATTTCCCCCAATTCCTAGAACTGAAAAAACGCATGGGACCTAGTACCCATAATGCCTTAAGTCGCGCTTTACTAGATTTTTCTAATCAACTTGTGCCTTACCTCACAGAATGTCGCTATGCTGGTAAACTGATTTATGGTGGTGGTGATGACGTTCTAGCCTATACGAATCTGTGGGAATGGGACGAATGGTTATGGGATATTCGCCAATGTTTCCAAGGTGGAGAAGACCCCAAGGATGAATTTAGTAATGATGGTGATTATTGGCGGTATAAAGGTAATAGCCAGCAGTTAGTTGACCGTCCTCTGTTTACTATGGGGAGCGCAGCTACTATCAGCTTTGGTATTATCATCGCCCATCATTCCGTTCCCCTAGCGATCGCCTTAGAAAGTCTCTGGGAAGCAGAAAAAAAAGCTAAAAAACATCACAGTCCTGAAGGTGCAAAAAAGGATGCTGTACAGGTGCGGGTACTATACGGTAATGGTAACACCTTACAGTCAACGGCAAAGTTTGAAGTTTTTCATCAATGGCAAATATTAATCAGTGGGGAAGAAGACAGCGCCCTATTTGAACAAGCTGCGAGTTTGTGGAGTCAACACCCAGCGCCTAATTCTGAGGCTATTTTACCTTGGACGCAGGTATTTTGCGATCGCCGTGACCAGTTCCAAAATAATCAAACTGCAAAAGCCGAGTTTCAACAAAGATTAGCAGCATTTCTCAACCTTCTGTTTACAACCACTCAAATTACTCATCTTAATGATGAAGTGGAGAACTGGTTAAAACTTGCAGCATTTGTCAAACGTAACCGCCATATTAAAATAGGAGGTGGTCGTTAATGTATTGGTACAAACTCACACCTTTAGATATATTAATGTTACGGGATGCTAAACCCTTTTCACCACAGGAAAGGGCTTGGGCCGGGAGTGTATTTCCTCCTAATGGTCATGCGATCGCCGGAGCATTGCGGGGACTTTTAGGAGAGAAAAAAGAGTTTCGTTTAACAGGTCCGTTGCTCTGTCGTCAAAACCAGGGACAGAATACCTTATATTTTCCTCGTCCCCTAGGATTTGTCAAATCTATCCCCCTGGTGCCACTAGTATGGGAAAATAAATCTCATGTGCATAATGCATTGTGGGATCATAATCAACCTTGTCCTTTAGTTAAACCCGCTGATGCATCTAGAGATGATGACGAATACAATTCAGCTAAGGGTCAAGCTGATGACTTCAGACAATATCTACCTTATGAAGTTGTTAAAGATTATCTGAAAACAGGGAAGATTCAAGCAAAAGATTGGTTAGTAGAGAGTGGTAGGCATGAAGATGAACCTTGGACTATAGAAACCCGTTCTCATAATAGCCTAGAGCCGGGAACTAGACAAGTTAAAGATGCTGATGGTTATTTTGTAGAAAACGCCATTCGCCTCCGTCCTCATTGGAGTTTAGCCATCGGTGTTGATGAGGAATTACCAACACCTAATACGATGAGATTAGGAGGGGAAGGACACCGGACAATGATAGAATATTGTCCAGAATTAACACAACAATGGGTAGAACTTCAAGGAATTTCCCAGGAGAATTTCCAATCTACTCATAAATCTATTGCTTATTTAATTACCCCTGGGGTATTTGAACGTAAACACCGCATTAGAAATAACAGGTTTACATCTTTATGTCGTCCCTATCCCTGGGAATGGAAATTAATAAATGGTAAATTTGTTACCATGGCTACTGATAAGCCAGTACCTATTAGTTGCCGTATTCGTGGTAAATATACTGAGAATAATAGCATTCCTGCACCTCAAGTATTTGCAGCACCGCCGGGAAGTTTGTATTTTTTGAATCAACCCCAAGGATTATTTCAGGATGATTCCCTGAAGCGTGTAAATAATTGGCGACGGTTGGGTTATTCCGAAATGCTGTGGATTGAATACAAATAGCAATCAATTAAGTTAGGTAACATCATCATGAAATCGATTTATTTATATTTACTGTCACCATTACATACAGGTGGTACAACTCAAGAAGGTAATTTACTGGGAATTGCGCGGGAGTCACATACTAATTTACCTTATATTCCTTCTAGCACCATGCGCGGTAAAATCCGTTCTCTTGCAGAGAAAAGCATTCAAGCTCAGTTATTTGGTACAGATTTAAAAGATGGTAAATTAGAACAAGGTGATATTTGGATTGGTGACGCTTCTATATTGTGGTTACCGGTACCATCTCTCAGCCATAGTGTGGTGTGGGTGAGTTGTCCTATGTTATTACAAAGATGGCAACGATTACAAGGCGGTAATTTAGGTCATTTAACTATCCCCCCAGAATATAGCTGTAATTTCGCTGCTGTTAACTCTGCTATTTACCTCAAAGATGCCATTATTAAGGCGGAAAACTTAAAAAAATGGGATAAGTGGGCAGATTTTGTCCCTAAATCCTCGCCCACAAGTTCAATTAATCGCCTGTTAGTTTTACCTGATCAACATTGCGGTACATTAATTCAAATGAGTTTATGGCGACAGGTAAAAATTAAATTGGATGAACATAAATCTGTAGATGGTGGTTTTCGCTATGAGGAAGCTATCCCCCCAGATACATTGATGTATTTACCCTGGGGTATGACATCCCAAGCGAATGGAAGATCACAAAACTCCTGCTCTGAGTTTGAAACATTATTAGCTGGTAATACCATTGTGCAAATTGGTGGACAGGAAAGTTTAGGACGGGGATTTGTTCAACAATGGATGTAGAAATCAGCAATTATGAAATTAATTACAGGAATTAATTGATATAGAAATTCTAAATGATTCATGAACAATTTCTGTTCCCTGTTCGGTGTGTTCCCCGTTCCCTGTTCTCTGTTCCCTGTTCCGGTGTTCCCTGTTCCGGTGTTCCCTGTTCCCTTTCCTCACTGATAATTTCTCAACTCAAATAGGATGACCATATGACCTTTGACCCCAGAACTCTCGCTAGTCCGATTTATGACGCTTTAAATAATTTGCGCGCTCTCCCTAATCAAGATGATACTCGTCTGAAACAACAAAAAAGTCAAGCAGTTGAACTTTATACCTATCTTTCTACCTGGGGAATGATGCGCCTTAAGGCTGAGGAAACAGCCTTGGGTGATAATATGGAGGGTAAAAAGCAGGTGGTGAAGAAGTTTTTTCAGTGTTTAGAAGAGGTTTCAGGAGTACGAAATTTAGTCGGCGATCGCGGTTTAGATACTTTAAGAAAACTCGGTACAGATGAATATTTAGGTTTAACTGGGTTAGGTCTAGCTTTAGCACAGGAATTTAGTTTTTGGGCGACTGCTATTTATGCAGATATTAAGGGAGAATAAAAATCATGGTATTTCAAAGACCAAACCGCAATAATCCCAACAACCCTAGACCCCAAGCAGTTAATAGACCTAATTCTAATCGTGGTGGAGGTGGTGGTCATGGTGGGGGTGGTGGTCATGGTGGAGGTGGTAATCATGGTGGAGGTGGTGGTCATGGTGGGGGTGGTGGTCATGGTGGAGGTGGTGGTCAACCTTCCCCTTGGTTAAACCCTGAAAATCCACCGCAACCACATAAAGAAGCTAGTTTTGTTGAGTATTTACGCTGGATGCGATCGCCTGACGGTGAAAATAAAGATATCACCAAATTGCAGATATTACAATTAGCAGAACAGGGGAACTACCGCGATCGCTTACAACAACTAACCCAGCGCACAGAATTAATCGCCCAAACTAGCTTTAAAGTTCAATGTCCTTGGCGCATTAGAGTAGGTGGACACCGCGGACCAGAAAGTATTTTATTACCTGCTTTTGATGCTTTGGGTTTACCATACATTCCTTCTAGCACTTTAAGGGGTGTAGCTAGAACCCAAGCTATTCGGGAAATTATCACCCAACAGGGAATTTCTTGGAAAGACGCAGAAAAACAAGTTGCGCCTTGGTTTGGCTCCTTAGAAACCACAAACAACAGCGAACGCTCTGGTAAAGTTGTCTTTCTCGATGCTTATCCCCTCCCTCAACCAAATGAGAATGTGTTAGCTGTAGATATGGCTAATAATATTTGGAAATGGGAAGGTAACACAACAGTATATAGTCCTAATCCTAACCCATTTTTGAGTTTAGAAAAACCTTTTTTTCTCATTGGGTTACGTCTAGCTAGCGGTTGTACAGATGAGCAAATTTTAGAAAAAGTTAAACAGTGGTTAACTCTAGGTTTACAAGGGGGAATTGGTTCCCAAGTCAATAGTGGTTACGGTCAGTTAAACCGTGCTGGTAAAATTATCCCCCAAAGTGAATTTTTCCGAGTTGAGTTTATTTTAGAAGGTCAATTAATTCATGGGAGGAAAAAATTTAGCAATGTTAATCAACCCTTGAACCACCAAGGTAGAGCAAATACAATCAATCATGCAGAAGTTAGACCGGTAGCGTTTAAATCCATGCTCCGTTATTGGTTTAGAACCTTGGCTTTAGGGGTTTTAGAACCGGGACAAGTTCAAACCTGGGAAGGTAAAATATTTGGGACCATTACCCCTAAAAAAGAATTAGGGTGGTTAATGGTGAGGGTATTAGATGGTAGAGTCACCCAAAGGGAAGCTAAAAATCAACAAGATGATCCTGGGCAACAAGAAGGTATTTTAACATTAAATTACTCCCCAGAGATACCAAAAAATCAGCAAGAAAACTTAAGGAAACTAGGGAAAAACTTGACTTGGTTAATGTTCCATTTAGGTGGCGTTGGTCAGGGAGCCAGAAGACCTTGTTATTCTCGCTACAATAATCAGTATGCTCCTTGGTGGCGTGGTTCTACCCTCATACCAGACAGAGAAAATTCATTTTGGGAATTACCAGAAACTCCTAGGGAATTTCAAAAACTCTTTAAACAGCGACTCAGAGATTTTTATCAAGCATTCCAAAGTTTAGGCGCTAATTGTAATTATCAGCAACTACAAAACTCTGGTACAGCTAACTCTTCTACTTGGCGTGAAGCATTAGATATTAATGCCAGAATTGTAGTAGTTAGTGGTGACACAAGGACCAATAAACCCTATCCACTGCATATTTTACATCAACGGTTTCACCAATTAGAACATTCTGACTACACTAAGGCCAAAAACCTCTGCGGTGGCGTTAGAAAAGACTACCCCAACAAGATTAAACGTGAAGTAGTTCCTTCCCCCATATGGATTGCAGATTTAGACGAATATCAAGTAGTAACCGTATTTGGAGCTAATGCAGACCCCCGGAAACAATATTTACAAACCTTAGAAAATTCTTTACAAATTTTCCCCCTATGAGTGTCAATAATTCCGAACACGTTGATACCTTAATTATTACCGTAGGTACTCGACAAATAGGCTGGCGCTGCAAAGATCATATTATTCGTTCCTTTGGTGCTGATGGTAATATTGGTTATCCCTCCCATATCACTCAACTGTATCAAGAATTGGGAATAGAACGGGGTGTACATCTAGAAAATGACAAAACTTACCCCTGTAGTGCTAAAGACCTGGGACAGCGTTATTATGAATACTGCAAGGAATGGTTAGGGGGTGATTTTAGCCCTGTGGAATTACTCCTAGATCAAAATATAATTGACCAAGGGGTGAAGCAAGGTTTAAAACATATTATCCTGTGGGGAACTGACCAACCAGAAACAGTTTCTTGGTTCCATCGTCGTCTTGACACGGTGTGGATAGCAGAGTTAATGAGAGGGAAAATTATCAGCTTATATCCTCAACTGAGAGTTGATATTCACGCGCCTAAAATTGTCGCTAATGATAATTATGCTATTCGTCAAGAATTGGAATTGTTAGTTTTAAAGGAAGCCTTAGATAGTTTTTCGCCCGATAACAAACAAGAGTTTGTTTTGTGGATACAAAATAAAGGTTGTGCACCTGCGATCGCATCTGCTGTGGAAATTTGCGCCGCTGCTCTGGTGCGTCAGTGTCAGGTATTCAATGCTAGTCCTGATGACCCTAGGGAATTTTTCACCACATCAGAAAATGGTTTAGTTAGCGCTAATCATTCCCAAAGCTTCCAACTCATCCCCATGGGAGAATATTTTTGGTCTTTGGAACGGTTACGGATTATCTCAGCTTGGGAAAGAGGGGATTTTGTGGAAGCTCAACTGTGGTTGAGGATTCATCAAAACAAGTACGAACTACTATATAAATTAGCTGGTTTTTTAGCAAAGTATAGTAACTGGGAATCTCATGATCAGGATTTTTTCCGCAAGTTAAAAGAATGGTTAAATTCTCGCCATGTCAGTAAAACTGTGGATGGGGAACAGCTTCAAGCTTGGAATACACAGTTAGATATCACGCAAGGTGATGATTTAACTAAATTATGGGAGTCTACAATTATTATAGATTTATCGGTACAACGGGAGAACTACACCACAGCCTTTATTCAATTCGCGCAGATTTTGGAACGGTTACTTTACATTCAGTCAACAAGACAAAATTGGGCTAGGAGGGGTTGGAAACCCCAAAAAAGCGATGAGCCATCACTGTATGATTTAATTCAAGGTTGGTGCGACTATCAAAGATATAATCAAAATCATCAATGGTCAAAATTATTAACCGCCATTAGGGAAAAACGCAATGAGGTAATTCACGAAGGTAAATCTATCACCTTAAGAGATATTCGTCACCTGTGGAATAATAATAACTTTCCCGTGAGATTTCCCGAAACACCAGAGATCATTAAAAACTTAATGATGGATGTCCTCAAAAAAATTATTCCCCCCCCTAGTGTCAATCAACTGTTAATGCGATCGCTCTATCAATGGGGACTAGACTACCTCAAAAACTCTACTTAATCAAATATTGTTTTACCTCCCCCGTTCCCCGTTCCCTGATCCGGTGTTCCCTGTTCCCTTTCCTCATAGAATATTGTTTGACCTCCCCCTGATCCGGTGTTCCCTGTTCCCCGTTCCCTGTTCCCCCTCTTAATAAACTATATTACCATAGCGAGAAACTAAAGCCTGAGCCGATAAACGATGCTTTTCTACCAACTGCGGTGGAGATAAAACCTGAGCTTTATCTAAAAACCGATTTACCCACAGACTAAACTCATTTAAAGACCGGGGTGGGAGACTCACTTGATAGTCTATATAACTGTAGTCACCCGTGTTCCTGTCAACCAGTCCAGGAGTAATTACTTGTTTGACATGACGTAACTCACCCTCTAAAATAAATGCTGATACTGGGGAGAAAAACCGCACCTTCACAGTAATAAATGGTAAATTTCCCTCTAGTTCTAACTTTTGGTCTTCTAGTTCCCCTAAACTTAAACCCCAGCCATTTTCCAGTAGTGTCTCAGCTTTGGTTAAACTTTGTCTTTGCTTTTCTAACCCCCGCGCTGGTATTTTCAGGAGTCCACAGTAATCACTAAAACGATTTAAACGCCCAATCACTAAATGCTCACTCTCACAAGCTTCATAAAGTAAATACCAAGCCACATCATGGTAAATTAACTGTAAAGGAAAAACTCTAAAATATCCAATGCGGTTAGAACCATAAAGGTCTTTACTGCGGTAAATTTCTACAGCTTGTCCTTGAATAATTGCCGTTTCGATTAATGATAACTGATGAAATAAAGTATCCCGGTTTTCCCCCTTGTATGCCATTTCTTCCGGGTCAGTATAGATAATAGCACGATTGAGGTATTGGCGCGTGGGGTAAAAAAATTCCCCCTTCATTTCCATATCTAAACCCCGTAATCTTTTACTGACAGCTTCATAAACCCGTCTGACTTGAGCATCACCTTGATATTCTGCTTGGGAAGCCAAAGCATTAAAAGCTATTTTTAATTCTGTAGTGGAGAGCGCACCAGTACCCAGGTAATAACCCCAGCGGTACATCCGGTCTCCGAGTATACCATAATGCCGGAGAGTTTCTAAATCTTTACGCAGGGTGGCGACAGACGGATAACCCAATGGTAATTTTATATTCAGTTCTATTGCGAGTTTTTGCAGATATACCCTCACAGCATCAATTGCATTGTGCTGTTTATTCTGACTACATCTACTAAAGTCTGGACTACCTATACCGGGATACTTTAATAATGTAGCAATTAATAGCATTAACCGGGTAAAGGCCAGATTATCCATATAGGGATGATTTCTTTCCTGCTTGGCCATAGTTAAAATAAATACCTTGCAACTAAATTACACTGCCTGAATCTGAGTATAAAAAGAAAATATTCATAAGTTTCTTAAACATTGACTGTAAGTATTGTCAATGCTGATTTCTAGCAGATATACATAAGATTCTAATTTAGCATCTTTTTGTCGTATTTCTCCCTTTTTCAAACTATGGTAGTCAATATCATCCATTCAGTCGGTGAAAATTATGTATATTTCTCGGCGTTCTGCTACGGTGAAAAATGTTTCCGTGTCTGTTGTGAATGGGAGTATTACTTTAGTAATTTTGCTGATTGCGCCCCTGGGTTTAGCAGCAGTAATGATAAATACTTTACTGGTAACCCTCTCTACTTATATAGTTTGTACTGGGGCGGATAGGGTGGTTTTGTGGTTACAACCAGAACAAAAAGCAGAATTAATGTTTTCTGAGCACTCTCAACATGGTTCTAGGGGTGAGTCTAAGTTAAAACGTTTCTGAGTCTAATCAAGTACACACCAATTTGTCACCTTTTCCCTATTCCCACCACAAAAAAATCAACTGTCACAGCTGATGCAAACTCTTTATGTTTCAGAGCAAAATTGCTATGTTTGCTTACAACAAGAAAGTTTAATTGTCAAGCAGGGCGAAACCTCCTATGGGGAAGTGCAATTACCTCTCTTAGAACAAATTTTGATTTTTGGTTATTCTCAGGTGACAACTCAAGCTATTCGAGCTTGTTTATCGCGAGATATCCCCATTGGTTATTTATCCCGCATGGGATATTGCTATGGCAGAATTTTACCGATTTCCCGGGGATATCGCCAGCTGTCACGTTATCAACAGCAGTTATCCCCCATAGAAAAGTTAATTACCGCTAGGGCGATTATCCAGGGAAAGTTAAAAAATAGCCGTGTATTGTTGCGACGACACAAAAAAACAAAAGAGTCGGAGGTGTTGGAAACAGTATTACAAAGTTTAGACTATCTAGCCCAGGAGGCGGTAAAGGCTGATACATGGGAAAAGTTAATGGGTTTAGAGGGTGCTGGTGCTGCACAATACTTCACCGCATTTAGTGACTGCTTGACTCATCCTGATTTTATTTTCTCCGGTCGTAGTCGTCGTCCACCGGGAAACCCCGTCAACGCCATGTTGAGTTTTGGTTATCAGGTATTGTGGAATCACTTGTTAGCGTTAATTGAAATTCAAGGACTTGACCCCTATTATGGGTGTTTACATCAGGGACATGATGGTCATGCGGCTTTGGCTTCCGATTTAATTGAAGAATTTCGCGCCCCTTTGGTAGATTCTCTGGTGCTGTGGTTAATTAATCGCCATATTGTTGATGCTGGAGATGATTTTGAGTTTAAAAATGGAGGCTGTTATTTAAATAATTCCGGGAGAAAGAAGTTTTTACGGGCTTTTGTTCAGCGTATGACCGCGGAAATTCAAACCGATGAGGGAATTAAACAACCTAAGTGGGACTTATTAACTCACCAGGTGCGAGCTTTTAAGCAGTTTGTTTACAATCCCAGCCACTGTTATCAACCATATCGTATCGATTAGAGGTGTTTTTGATATTTACCCCCTTCCCTCTTAACCATGTTTTTGTATGTCATTGCTTACGACATCCCGGAGGATAAACGGCGGAAAAAGGTAGCTGATTTGTTGGAGGGTTATGGACAGCGTGTACAGTATTCTGTGTTTGAATGTCAGTTAAATACCCAGAAATACCAAGACTTACAGCGGAGGTTAAGGAAAATTATCAAGTTAGAGGAGGATAATATCAGGTTTTATCCCCTGTCTCGACATACTTTATCTCAAGTAGAAACTTGGGGTGTGGGTGTACCGGTGATTAAACCCCCCAGTTCCGTGATTATTTGATTTTACCAATGGCTCCCCCATAGCGGTAGTTCAGGTAAAATCGCTGAAACGTTGATTATGGCGTTTTGACATCCTCAATCTGACGAGTGCCGATTAACCTCGGTCGCTTGCTGTATAAACTGTTGACTGTTGACGGTTGACGGTGGTCGGTGAGCGGAGTCGAACCGTTGACGGTTGACGGTGGTCGGTGAGCGGAGTCGAACCGTTGACGGTTGACGGTGGTCGGTGAGCGGAGTCGAACCGTTGACGGTTGACGGGTCAGAGGTTAAGACCATCGCCTTTAACATTGCCTAATGGCTGTTTTAATGCACCAGTTAACTATTACCGAGGTTCAATCAAAATAGCTGAAATAGTGATTCTAATGTTTTGACATCGTCAATCTGACGAGTGCCGATTAACCTCGGTCGCTTGCTGTATAAGGCTTTCAGCCTTTGATAAACTGTTGACGGTTGACGGTTGACGGTTGACTGTTGACTGTTGACGGGTCAAAGGTTAAGAGCATTGCCTTTAACATTGCCTAATGGCTGTTTTAATGCACCAGTTAACTATTACCGAGGTTCAATCAAAATAGCTGAAATAGTGATTCTAATGTTTTGAACCTCGGTCGCTTGCTGTATAAGGCTTTCAGCCTTTGACAAACTGGTGTAAAGTCCATTTCAGCCGCCGGTTTTTCTGAACCTCGGAAACTGCCTCTAGACTTCTTACAGGGTAATGGTTTAGAATGCAGGGGTCCCCACTCGCTGGGGACATTATTTGAATGGAAACAGGAATATCCTAAGCAGCTTTTTACCAGAGCTGGTAGTCCCCACTCGCTGGGGACATTATTTGAATGGAAACTTCCAAGAGCTCTTTCGAGCATACTTGTGTACTAAGGTCCCCACTCGCTGGGGACATTATTTGAATGGAAACCAATTTCTTTTATTTGGTAATACGTATTATCCTCGACGTCCCCACTCGCTGGGGACATTATTTGAATGGAAACTCGACATCAACGCGGACGTTGACATTGAACTTTTCGTCCCCACTCGCTGGGGACATTATTTGAATGGAAACAAGTGGCTGCAAGTAGAAGCTGAGGAATCGCTAAAGTCCCCACTCGCTGGGGACATTATTTGAATGGAAACGTCAATATCAAGCGGACTCAACCCA
Organism: Anabaenopsis sp. FSS-46; assembly: GCF_029891665.1. Lineage (NCBI taxonomy): Bacteria > Bacillati > Cyanobacteriota > Cyanophyceae > Nostocales > Nodulariaceae > Anabaenopsis > Anabaenopsis sp. FSS-46. The sequence continues at coordinate 39,622 of NZ_JANQDG010000102.1, forward strand.
GATTTTTAGGGTCCCCACTCGCTGGGGACATTATTTGAATGGAAACTATACAAACCTTCCTTCCACAAACTGCGTAGCAAACGAAGTCCCCACTCGCTGGGGACATTATTTGAATGGAAACACTGTTTACATTTTTTACTATGCTACGCACGACCTTCTGTCCCCACTCGCTGGGGACATTATTTGAATGGAAACTTACCGAAAAACCTTACCGTTAATTTATGCCCTTTGTGGACTATGGTGAAACATTGGTATTTTCGTTTAAACCTTTCCCCCTTTTTAGGAAAACCCAAGGTGTCTAGCCAAAAGTTTAGTAGGGTCTCGTCATATAGAGACTCCTCTATCTTCCCGTCTACCCATCCTTTTATAGTATGTCCCCACTCGCTGGGGACACTAATCGAATGGAAACATCAAAAGCGGGAGCAGAGGAAGCGGAATTGTTAGAGGTCCCCACTCGCTGGGGACACTAATCGAATGGAAACTGTTAACAACGTTAACCGTGTCAGCAGTATTTTGCAGTCCCCACTCGCTGGGGACACTAATCGAATGGAAACGAGCTAATCGAAAAATCCAGCTTCCCTTTCGGATAGTCCCCACTCGCTGGGGACACTAATCGAATGGAAACAATAACTGGAAGCACCAACTTAGTTGGTATTTCAAAGGTCCCCACTCGCTGGGGACACTAATCGAATGGAAACAACCACGCCGCCGCGCCGGCAATTATAGTCCCCACTCGCTGGGGACATTATTTGAATGGAAACCTGCCATAGCAGGATCTGTTGTGTGAATCACAAAAGTCCCCACTCGCTGGGGACATTATTTGAATGGAAACTGCCAGGTACTCCACTGGGTAGTCGGAATCGTCGTGTCCCCACTCGCTGGGGACATTATTTGAATGGAAACTCAGATGGTACTTGATAGATACCATCAGAGTACATTGTCCCCACTCGCTGGGGACATTATTTGAATGGAAACTTTAGAACCGATTCTATGTTGACGACGGGCAGTGGTGTCCCCACTCGCTGGGGACATTATTTGAATGGAAACATTAAACCGACTGCCGAGGGGCAGTTAGTAATCAACGACGTCCCCACTCGCTGGGGACATTATTTGAATGGAAACGGAGTAGTTAAACTTGAATATACAAAAAATGTTATTCGTCCCCACTCGCTGGGGACATTATTTGAATGGAAACTCCGAGATCGCGACTCGTCGCGACTCGTTGCGAAAGTCCCCACTCGCTGGGGACATTATTTGAATGGAAACCTCAGTAACTTCTTCAGACCAACTGGTACTGACCTATCAGTCCCCACTCGCTGGGGACATTAATTGAATGGAAACCCGTCTTCGAGAAGAACAGCATAGCTCACCCATGAGAAAGGCAGCGTAGGCTATGTGTACATTCTGGTAATAATATCTACACTTGAGTGAATTTAAGTTGGAGTTTATATCCCCGACTTATCGGGTATCTTTCCTGGTGGAAAAGTTGGAATAGAAACTCACCCAATAATTGTGTGTGTTTAAGCAATAATAAGTAATTAATTACACAACTAATTTTTTGTCTTCCCCGTTTACGGTCCCTTCTCTCAAAAAGTAAATTTAGTTTTGTCCAACTACTGATAAACTGTTTACCAACTAGGGAAATATCCTCCCTGCGATCGCCATCTCACTGCCTATTAAACATAGACGAGAGAGAAAAATTTGTAAAATTTTGATACTAATTGTTTTCGTGATGTAAAGTCGAAAAACTCAAAACTTAACAGGGTGAATATGGAAGCTATCTGGAACACGCTCAAAACTATCAATTATTCTAACATTCCCATTGCTAAAATTGCTACCGTAGTCCTTATTTTGACTCTAACACAGACATTAAGAAGATTTATTCTGGCAGTCATCATTAAGAACATTGAAAAATTTACGAGCAAAACAGAAACTACCATTGATGATGAATTAATTGTCATCATTAAGCCAGCTTTAAATTGGTTAATCCTGATTGGGGGATTTTGGTTAATTAAGGAAATTCTAGCAGAAGAATTAGGTGTTAAGTTAGCTGAAACTGTCGGTAGGTTCCTTAACCTAATAGTTATTTTCATTATTGGTTATGTTGTTTATCGCGGTTCGTCAATTTTAGGTCAATTAATTGCTAATTTAATCTTGCAAACAGAAACTGAGCTTGATGAATTGCTCAGACCTTTGATGCCAAAGATTTTTCAAGCGGCAGCAATTATTGTACTCGCAATTAAAATGAGCGAAATATTTTTAGGACAATCTGCTGCTGCACTTGTTGGCTTACTCGGTGGTGCTGGTATCACATTAGGATTACTGTTCAAAGATATTGTTTATGACTGGTTTTGTACAGTTATTATCTATTCTGATAATCTCTATCGAGAAGGTGACTGGGTGGGAATAACCGGAGTGGATGGTTTTGTACAGATACTCAATATTGGATTTAGAACCACAACACTGCATATAGTTAAGTGGGGTTCGATCATGAAAATGCCCAATTCTCGAATGATTTCTGGAATTGTGGAAAACTGGTCACAAAATCCAGGGGAAGAATTAAAGTGGGGACTGAATTTAGTTCTCAAAATTGACGGTATTTCGGCACAACAAACCGCCAGAATTTGTGATGCTATTGAACAAATGCCAAAATCCATTCCTGGCTTTTCTCCTACCTGTACAATTCGTTTCAAAAATATCGAAAATAATGCCCGCGTCATTGAAGTTATAGCATTTGTTAATGATGACAATCTCTACTTTGATGCGGAAAAGAAACTAAATCTATCTATCTTGGAACTTCTAGAACAAGAAGGTATTGATTTTCTACGTGTGGAACTCAGAACAGAACCGGAAAAATATAAACCAGCGGTAAAATGAGAGATTACAGATTTAGTAATTCACACATTTAAACCTATCAAACCCAAGTAAATTTTATACCCTTTCCCGAACCAAATGTGAATATATTAATCATCTTGGCTGAAGTCGGTTTGGTAGCAATTATTTTTGTAATATTAAGATGGCTTGTAGGTAAGTTATTCAAGCTATTGACCAGATTATCAATATTGCAGAGCGAGGATATAAAAATAAGAATCTTGCGCCGCAACATTACTGGTTTATTATTACTTAGTTGCTCATTATTGTGTATTTTTATTGTAGTTGCTAATGGTTTTCTTATCTATCGTGGTAAAGACCTTCAACAATATACAATAGCCCTGATTTTCCGTATTCCTTCAGAATTTTGGATCAAACTGGGAGTTGGAATTGCTCAAAGTATTGGTGCGGTAATTACAGCAATAATCGCTACAAAATTGGTTAGATATTGCTTAAATCTAGCGAGAAAACGCGCCCATAACCTAAGCGAAAACACCGCCGATGATCAAAGTATTGATACTTTTTTTAAAGCTTTGAATCAAAGAATCACAGGTGGAATTTGGTTATGGGTTTTGATTGCTTGTACTCAGTTTCTTAAATTACCAACAGTCGTTCCAGCATACCTGTACATCGGACTGAAAATATATCTGATTATTGCTATTGGATTACTCATTCTCAAAGCAGCCGCAGCGATTGTTGATACCCTAGATACTCTGACCATCAAATACTCCGACCCTGATAACCTGTTGAGATTTTATGAGCGTCTCCAACACCTAATTCCTTTTCTGAAGCGGTGTTTGGAATTTGTGATCTACGTTTGCACAGTAACATTGGTTGTTCAGCAGATACAGTTAATCGCTCAACTGGCTCCTTTTGGTCTAAAAATTATCAAAATCATCACTATCATCTTCATCAGTCGTGTGGTATTTGAAGTTATGTACCTACTACTGGAAGACGGGCTATTAAAAGACAGGAATTTAACTGAGACCCAAAAAAGTAGACGTTTAACTCTAATTCCTTTGTTTCGTAGTTTGTTGCAATATTTGATCTACTTCAGCGTTGCGGTGTCTATCCTTTATATTCTCGATATTAATCCTACTCCTATTCTGGCTGGTGCTGGTATTGTTGGTATTGCTGTGGGCTTGGGCGCACAGACACTAATTAATGACATAGTTTGTGGTTTTTTCATTCTTTTTGAAAATTACTATTTAGTAGGTGATTATATTGAGATGGTGAAAGATGAATATCAAATAATAGAAGGTACTGTTGAAGCCATCGAACTAAGAACCACTCGGATCAGACATCCCAATGGCCAATTACAAATTATTCGTAATGGGGACATTGGCTCAATTACTAATTACTCTAAACAGTACATATTTGCAGTAGTAGAAGTTGATATACCTTATAATTGCAATTTAAATTATGTGTATCAAGTGATTGAAGAAATAGGAGAGCAGTTAAAAGTAAATGATCCAGATGTACTTGAACCCACCTTGATAGATGGTGTCGAAAGTCTGGGCGAATCTAACTTGTTGCTGCGAACCTTAACGAAGGTAAAACCAGGAAAACATATTAAAGTGCAGCGTGTTCTCCGCAAGTTATATATGGATAATTTGTTGCGCGAAGGTATTCTTACCTCTGGGGCTAGTCAAAGCAGTGAAAATTAACCTCGCAATTGACAACTGAGGAAAATACTGACAAATTTAGTCACCAATTATGGAAACACAGAAAAGATCCCCGACAAGTCGGGGATCTTTTAATTCTAATGCTGCTCAAAAGGGAAAGCACAAGATTTGCGAGTAAATCAGATACAATATTGTTTCCACTACCTGAAGAAACTAATAAAAAATGAAGTCTGAAGGCTGAAAAAATCATACTTCCTACTTCACCTTTTTTTAATACCAAATTGTAACCGTATACTAGCGAAACATACTACTTACTGAAGTATCTTCATGAATTCGCCAAATGGTTTCCCCTAACAGGTTAGCTACTGACAGGGTTACTAGTTGAGGAAAGCGATCGCATTCTGGTATAGGAATAGTATTAGTAACTATCACCTCTTCAAACAGACCACTAGATAAACGTTCCTTAGCTGGTGGGGAAAACACCGCATGAGTTGCACAAGCATAGACTTGACGCGCCCCCTGTTGACGCAGTAGTCGTGCGCCTTCGGTAATTGTACCGCCAGTATCAATCATGTCATCTACCAAAATGGCTGTTTTACCCTTCACATCACCAATGACATTCATCACTTCAGCGACATTATGGGCTTGACGACGTTTATCGATAATAGCCAGGGGTGCATCATCGAGCTTTTTAGCAAATGCTCTGGCTCTTGCTACACCGCCGACATCGGGAGAGACAACCACAATATCTGACAGTTGTTTACTCGCCAAATAATCAAAAATGACTGGGGAACCGTAAACATGATCAAAAGGTATGTCAAAATAGCCTTGAATTTGCGCTGAGTGCAAATCCATAGCTAAAACCCGACTAGCGCCGGCTTTAGTAATCAGGTTAGCCACCAATTTGGCTGTAATTGACTCTCTACCTGCGGTTTTGCGGTCAGCGCGAGCATAGCCATAATAGGGAATTACTGCGGTTATCTGTCGTGCGGAAGCGCGACGACAAGCATCAACCATAATCAGCAATTCCATTAAGTTGTCGTTAACGGGTTTACAAGTTGGTTGGATTAAATAAACATCACAACCCCGGATAGATTCTTGAATTTGAACATATAGTTCCCCATCCGCGAACCTTTTACGAATCATTGGCCCCAAGTCCATCCCCAGGTAACGAGCGACTTCTTGAGACAGTGGTACATTAGCAGAGCCAGAAAATAGTCGCAGGCGATGATTTTCTGTCACCCCTGTGATATCTGGTTGTACCTTTAAACTGGCAGAACTGAGCACAGCAGATCCTCGATGTGCATTCATGGCAATATTATCATTAGATATTTAGTAGATTTAACTCTCATGCGGTAAAAAAACTTCTGTGAGTTTTTCTTAAGCTTTCATACAAACTTTAAACATTTCTCAATATATTTACTTGTGGCAGATATGGCAGTCTTGTTGATGGATAAACCATTGTCAGAACAGATGCAGCAACACTGGCTCATAATTTCTTGCGGGAAGGTAAAATATTTATGGCATACTCTTATGATACTAGCTGGAAAATTATAAACTGGGTGAGGAAATTTTGGATCGTAAATCACCCCAAAAATGTTTAGGTGTGACTAGGGTAGAGAATATATTACAATTGTGCTGATATGTGCATATTTAGAAAGTAATCGCCGAAGAGATTGTTAAACACATTGTTAAACACATTATTTATTACTGGTACTGATACCGACGCTGGCAAAACTGTTTTAACTACGGCTTTGGCGGCTTATTACCAAAAGTATTACCCCCAGCGTACTTGGGGAATCATGAAACCCATCCAGTCAGGTACGGGCGATCGCGAATTATATCAAAGGTTATTTTCTTTACAGCAGTCATCGGAGGAAATTACCCCTTTATATTTTAACGCTCCTCTAGCCCCCCCCATCGCTGCCGCCAAGGAAAATCGCTCTGTGGATTTAGCCTTAGTATGGCAAGCTTTCACTCAATTGCGATCGCAGCGTGATTTTGTTTTCGTAGAGGCTTTAGGGGGTTTAGGTTCACCGATTACCGATGAGTTGACCGTGGCTGATTTAGCCGGTGATTGGCACTTACCTACAGTCTTAGTAGTACCAGTCCGACTAGGTGCGATCGCCCAAGCTGTGGCTAATGTAGCATTAGCTCGGCAATCTAAGGTACATCTTAAAGGTATAATTCTTAACTGTGTGCAACCCCGGAATGAGGAGGAAATTGCTGATTTAACCCCGTCAGATTTAATTCAATCTTTAACCAATACACCGGTTTTAGGTTGTTTACCTTACTTAGATAATCTAGCAGATTTAGATCAACTTGCCCATGTAGCCTCAACTCTCCAGTGGGAAAGATTGAGGTAATTAGGAATTTTGCCCTAAGAGGATGTTTGTCAAGTCATGATTAGTGCATCGAATATTATTTGAACCCAGCCTAACCCTCCGGTTAGGCTGGGGTGTGTTGGGTGTATTGGGTGTGTTCCCCATTCCCCATTCCCTGTTCCCTGTTCCCTGTTCCCCTGAGAGTTTCCAGTTTTATGCAACTTGAACTTTTTAACCAAGAGTACACTGGGAAAATATCTTCATTTAACCTTACTCAAACGACCTGGACTTGATTAATTATGGTTTCTAGTTTTCCCGATTCTGCTGTTGATTTATCTGCTGTTCGTCTAGAAATTCGCGCCTTACAACCCCAACTAGTAGAATGGCGCAGACAACTACATCAAAAACCAGAGTTGGGCTTTCAAGAACGACTCACAGCACAGTTAGTTTCTCGCAAGTTGCAAGCATGGGGGATTGACCATGAGACAGGTATAGCGGAAACTGGTATTGTAGCCATAATTCAGGGTAATCAACCCGGTCCAGACAAAGTATTAGCCATTCGTGCTGATATGGACGCTTTACCCATTCAAGAACTAAATGATGTCAGCTATAAATCCCAACATGACGGCGTGATGCACGCTTGTGGACATGATGGACATACGGCGATCGCCCTAGGTACAGCTTACCACTTACACAAGCACCGTCACAACTTGAGTGGCACTGTCAAAATCATCTTTCAACCAGCGGAAGAAGGCCCGGGGGGAGCCAAACCGATGATTAAACAGGGGGTACTAAAAAACCCCGATGTAGATGCCATCATTGGACTGCACCTATGGAATAATTTACCATTAGGTACAGTAGGAGTGCGCCCAGGGGCGTTAATGGCATCTGTAGAATGTTTTAATTGTACCATTTTAGGTCAGGGTGGACATGGTGCCATGCCCCATCAAACCATTGATTCTATCGTAGTTGCTGCCCAAGTTGTCAATGCCCTACAAACCATTGTCGCCCGGAACGTCAACCCCATAGATTCCGCCGTCGTCACAGTGGGAGAACTTCACGCCGGGACAAAACTAAATGTAATTGCTGATACCGCCCGCATGAGTGGTACTATCAGGTATTTTAACCCAGATTTAGCCGGATTCTTTCATCAGCGAGTTGAGTCAATCATTGCCGGGGTTTGCCAAAGTCATGGGGCAAAATATGATTTAGAATACTGGAGTCTTTACCCCCCCGTAATTAATGATGCTCATATGGCGGAATTAGTCAGGTCAGTAGCAGCGGCGGTAGTAGAAACCCCTTTAGGTATTGTCCCCACCTGTCAAACCATGGGCGGTGAGGATATGTCATTCTTTTTACAAGAAGTTCCTGGCTGTTATTTCTTCCTGGGTGCTGCTAACCCCCAGAAAAATCTGGCTTATCCCCATCATCATCCCCGATTTGATTTTGATGAAACAGCCTTAGCTATGGGTGTAGAAATATTTGTGCGTTGTGTGGAGAAATTTTTAAGCAATGAGTAATGTTGCTCCTTGGCGCAGTGCGATCGCCCGTGGACTGCATCAAAATCGCAGCCTTGTATACTCTCGTTACTTCCAACTAGCCACAGTCAAAGAAAACGGTCGCCCTGCAAATCGTACCGTGGTTTTTCGTGGCTTTTTGGAAGATAGTAACCAGGTAAAATTGATTACCGATGGACGCAGTGAGAAAATCAACCACATTAAACAACAACCCTGGGCAGAAATTTGTTGGTACTTCCCCAACACCAGGGAACAATTTCGCCTTTCTGGGTGCTTAAAGATAGTGGGAAGTGAGGATAATAATTCTCTCCTCCAACAAGCGCGGATGAAAACTTGGCAACAACTAAGCGATGGGGCGCGGTTACAATTTGCTTGGCCTCATCCGGGTAAACCCAGGATAGATCAACCAGAGGCCTTTAACCCACCTGCACCTCATCCCACCCAACCGGTAGGGAATTTTTACCTACTACTACTTGAACCTGTGCAGGTAGAGCATTTACAATTGCGTGGGGAACCACAAAACCGGCGAATTTACCGCCTAGATGGAGAGAAAAACTGGTTAGTTGAAGAACTTAACCCTTAGATTCCGGCACCATCGAGAAATTGCTGTATTTCTTTGTCTCTGAGGCTACACAAGGGCGCATCGGGGGGTAAATCATCGGGATTGGAGATCACAGAAACCGCCAAAACATGAGTTTTTGTCACAGACTGACCATCTTTGAGGTTTTGGATTTCTGTTTCTAATGATGAAATCCGATCTACCAAGGCGCGAATTACTTGGGCTTCCGAGTCTGGTAAGTTGTTATGTTCTAGGGGAGCAACTCGCACCCCGGAACGATAAACAATGCGACCCGGTACCCCCACCACTGTGCAATCACTAGGAACATCCCTGAGAACCACTGAACCCGCACCAATGCGGACATTATTACCAATTTGGATATTTCCTAATACTTTGGCTCCTGCGCCCACTACCACATTTTCCCCTAGGGTGGGGTGGCGTTTACCAGTTTGTTTACCAGTTCCGCCCAAAGTGACACCTTGATAAATCAGGGCATAATCCCCGATTATGGCTGTTTCCCCAATCACAACCCCCATACCGTGGTCAATAAACACACTTTGGCCAATTGTCGCCCCTGGGTGTATTTCCACTCCTGTGAAAAACCTACCTATATGGGAAATCAAGCGGGGTAAAAAGGGAACACCAATACTATGCAGCCAGTGCGCCAGCCGATGGAATATTAGGGCTTGCAAACCGGGGTAGCAAAATAAGACCTCTAGCCAGTTACGGGCGGCTGGGTCACGTTCAAAGATAATGCCAAAATCAGCGCGTAGTCTAGATAGCACGAGATAGTACCGATGCAAAAATGTTAACAATTGCTTGGGTTTTCTTCTGGCTTCATCCTGGAAATGTGGGGGGTAACCAGTCCACAAGCCAAACGACTAATCTAGCCGCTATTATGTATGGAAGTTTTTCCCACTCTGAGGCGTTACTAACGACTCTGTGTTTAGGTTGCTGCTCTCCCTGGGGAGGTGGAGGGTAGACCTCCGACAGCAACTGTTAAACAGCCATCATATAGGGTATTATAGCATATTTGAAAATCAATTAATCCAAAAATCGGAATAATACCCCGGTTTTGACCAATCCTTTCTCCTGACTGTAACTACTGAGAGTCAGCGATCGCAGCTTTTGCCAAAAAGACTTACCTACTATTTCTACTAACTGCAAACTGGGTAATTGACGCTCTAGGAGGGTGCGGCTTTTAGTCCAATCCAGATATACATACCCTTGATTGGGTTGGGGAATACCGGCAATACTATCTTGGAAATGGCGATCGCCAATCATAGCAGCGTTCTTAGTTGTGATTAATGGGGCTAAAGTTTCTAAATTAGAAGCAAAGATTTCATAATTGCCTTCATTGGTATGTACTCCCCTTACTTGAGCCTCAATATTAAATGATAGACCTTCTGGGGTATCGGTTTGTGTAGGAGTTAACTCAGCCCAAGCAAAGACAGTTTTTTGATTCCAGTTAAAAGAACTTACACTCAACCCTTGCTCGGAGGCGATGGTATCTAAACGAGCAATACCCCCTGGGACATCCTCTAATTTTTCCACCACAAACACCCAATTAACCCCCCCGACTCCAGGATGAGGTAAAACAGCTAAAGCATATTCTCCCTTTACCCAACTAAAAATATCCTCGGTCTTCACTCCCAGATTTTCTAATGGTTTTCCCCAGCTGGAAATAGCATCAGTCCCGGAAGCAAAAACAGCCGTTGTTGCTTGTTTCCAGAGTTGACCTAAATCACTGTTGGGCAAATTATTTAAATTAGTACCAGAAATCACCAACCCAACCCCATCTGGTATATATGCTAACGCCCCTACATTTTGACTCAGGGGAGCAGAAACCGGCATAATTTCCGAGTCAGTCAGAAAGTTACTTTCTGCTAAAAGTCCTTGGGGATGTAAAGACAAAGAAATAAGTTGGCTATCAAAGGTTGCTGCTGGTAATTCTAAACCTTGCCATGCAGCCACAGCGGGAAGATTGAGAAAAGCCGTAGCTAGGGTAGCTTTAGGTAGCTGTTGTAGCGCTTTTTGGTAGCGCGAGGAACTAGACAAATTCAAATCAGGAGCTTGGACGTTATTAATTGCGTCTCGTAGCACCTTCGCATCATTAGCAAATAATACAAAGTCATCCACCACCGCAGCAGACAAAGCATTTACCTGGGAACTAGAATCAGATAGCAGCTTTACCCCTGCATATTTCTCTACCTCCAAGTTAGCCCCAGCCAATACCCGCCGAGAAAATAATAACTCTAAAAACTCCCGGCTGGTTTCTGGTTTCTTGGTTGCTAGTGCCATCAGATACCCTGGTTGCTGTCCGTTTTCTGGGTCGCGGTCAATATCTGTGGTAGTCACCGCCAGGGTAATTTCATTACCTAGCCACGGTTTAATATCTTGTTTGTAATCTATGTCAGTCTTAGCTAATAAACTGGTTTTGAGTTGGGATAATTGTCCTTGACGCTCCCACAGGCGCTCAGGATTATTTAGTAACGACACCATCACTGGCGCTACTTTGGAGACGAATATAGCGGACTGGGGTTCAGAGGTAGAAGTAACAAGGTTAACTGGTGTCTTGGCGAAAAACCAGTAAAATAACCCTATGGCTATAATTACTAGTGCGATCGCCCCAGCTACCAAAAAACCAAAAAATGAGCGTTGGCTATTGACATTAGACATATTGACAGTGCTTTTATTTGTTTAACTTGGTTTTACTACTCCCTAGGGAATAGATGCTGATGTCAGGAAAAAAATTTTCTGTCACCATAAAGGGTATAGGTTGTTTACAAAAATCTCATGACAGGGAATCCTTCTGGTCAACTCATTACTCCAATTAGTGTAGAGGAACTGGCGCTGCGTCTGTCTTCTGGTGATCCAAGTATTCAGTTAATAGATGTGCGCGAACCCCAAGAAATAGCAACTGCTAGGATTGACGGGTTTGTGAATCTCCCCTTGAGCGAATTTGGGGACTGGAGTGACCAAGTCGCCACCATGTTTAATCCCCACGCTGAAACCCTTGTGTTATGTCACCACGGTATTCGCTCCGGACAAATGTGCCAGTGGCTAGTTGCTCAAGGTTTTACAAATGTTAAGAATATTACTGGTGGTATAGATGCCTACTCTATCTTAGTTGATTCCTCTATTCCCCAATATTAAAAGATTTCCAGATAGCATTGCCCGGGTGTAACTGATGATCACATCGCCGCAATGCTACTCTCAAGATCATACCGTCTGAGATGTCACTAATTAAGCATACATATGGCTTTTGGGTAAAAGTAATTTATACTACATATTATCCCAAACCGAGATGCAATAATACTTAAATAATCAAGTGCAAAATAAACTGAACTAATTAGATATTCTGCTACATTAATTAACTATTATTCAGATTTTTTGCTTTTAAAACCCTTTTTTTTCCACTTTTAAATCTGCCTTCAGCCAAACATACCCTATGCAAGTCCAGTTAACGAATCGACAACAGCATATACTTTGGGCAACAGTACGTCATTACATCGCCACTGCGGAGCCAGTAGGTTCAAAAGCCTTGCTTGATGAGTATGACCTCGGTGTGAGTTCAGCCACAATTCGCAATGTCATGGGTGTGTTAGAAAAATCAGGATTACTTTACCAACCACACACATCCGCTGGACGCATACCCTCAGATTCCGGCTATCGTATTTATGTTGACCAGTTAATTACACCTTCTTTTCGAGATGCTACGCGAGCGGATATTTTAGCAAAAGAGGTAGAACTGGCCCTACAAAATCGCCTGCATTGGGAAGATTGGAGTTTGGAAGCGGTATTACAAGGTGCTGCGCAAATTTTAGCCACAGTCAGCGGCTGTATTAGTTTAATTACCATGCCCCAAACCACTATGGCAATTGTGCGACATCTGCAATTAATGCAAATTGAAGCCAACAAGATCATGCTGATTATGGTAACAGATGCTTATGAAACCCATTCCAAACTAATCAATTTATGCCCCCCAGGGGAAGAAGCCAAAGTTGACCCAGAGAAAATAGACCATGAATTACAGATAGTCTCTAATTTTTTGAATACCCACTTGCGGGGGCGCAGTCTGTTAGAATTAACTACCCTCGACTGGAGTGAATTAGATCAAGAGTTCCAACGCTATGGTCAATTCTTGAAAGATTCGGTCACAGAGTTCACTCGTAGCCATATGACACCAACTACAACCCAAATTGTGGTTAGGGGTGTGGCGGAAGTTTTGCGTCAGCCGGAATTTTCTCAATTACAGCAAGTACAAACCATTATCCACTTGCTTGAAGAAGAACAAGAGCAACTGTGGCCGTTAATCTTTGCTGAACCGGAAACCCCAGAAATGGGTAAGTCTAAGGTAACAGTCCGCATCGGTACAGAAAACCCCCTGGAGCCGATCCGCACCTGTACTTTAATTTCTTCTACCTATCGCCGGGGTATGCTACCTGTAGGGAGTGTGGGAGTATTAGGACCTACACGCCTGGACTATGAAAGTGCGATCGCAGTTGTAACTGCTGCTGCTGATTACCTTTCAGAGGCTTTTAGTTAATTTTGTGGTTGATGATGCTCAGAAAAATTGGTTTTGGTTTACTATGGCTGGGATTTCTCAGCTATGCTTTTATTTTTGCTCCCCCTGATCACCCTGATACTTGGGAGTTAATTCAAAAACTTTCCCTGGGACAATGGCAAGATATTAACCCCCTAGTCATAGCATTATTTAACCTCATGGGCATCTGGCCTGTAATTTATAGTGCAGTACTTTTAAATGATGGTACGGGTCAAAAAATCCCTGCTTGGCCTTTTGCAGCCGCATCTTTTGCTGTTGGGGCTTTTGCTGTGTTACCGTATTTAGCTTTACGCTCACCCAATCCGGAGTTCTCTGGGAAAAAGACTCTCTTGCTCAAGTTCCTAGATTCCCCTGTGACTGGTGTGATTTTAACTATCGTCGTGGTGATTCTCTTCGCCTATGGTTTCCAAGGAGAAGGGGAAAATTTTATACACCAGTGGCAAAGTAGCCGTTTCATTCATGTGATGAGTTTAGATTTCTGCTTACTTTGTCTGTTATTTCCCACATTACTGGGGGATGATATGGCGCGTCGGGGTGTGAAAAATCGGGGATTTTTCTGGTTAATAGCTTTAATTCCCTTATTGGGACCCTTAATTTATTTATCTGTGCGTCCCTCGTTACCAGAATTAAATACCTGATACATTTGAGGTAGTTGCCACCAAGGAAGATGGGGGTATTCGTGATGTTCGTAATGGTAACCAAAATGGTAGCAAGTGATAAATGACCACCAAATAGGACGGCTAATAGTTTGGGAACGATGGGGGTTTTGATAACCTCCTAGGGGTTCACTATGGGGTAGAAAGGTGCCAAAATAGAATAATTGTAGGGAACTTAAGATTGAGGGAATTACCCAAAAATAATTGAGGTTATCCTCTGGCAGATGTCCGATATATTTTCCTAAGTTATAAATAATCATTAATGTGATGATTTGTCCCCAACTCCAGTAACCTTTCATAAAGTATAAATACCAAGCTAAGAAGTTCTTATATTTACCATTATGAAAATCTGGATCCTTAGCTGTGGCTGGATTATGGTGGTGTAACCAGTGCTTTTTTAACAGCTTGGGATAGGATAACAGCCCATACAGAAATAGGCACAATGAACCAATAAAATGGTTGATTTTCAGATTTTTGGGAAAAATTACCCCATGCATGGCATCATGGGCTGTAATAAATAATCCCGTATATAAAAATGTTTGCCAAAGTATCATTGGCAATAAGAGCCAGATTTTCCACTGGGATATATCAATATAAAGTAACACACCCAGACTGATAGCCCATATAGTCATAATCGCGATCGCAACCAAAATACCCCTAAACAGGAATTTACTGCTCACTGCTGCCGTGGTACTGATTTTTTTATCAGGTAATGGTAGTGGTTCTAACTGGAACACGCTTTTACTCCGCGTATAATTCATGTAGCCATGACAACAAGCAGTAACTGCTCGTATTTGGCAAGTCAACAGTATTAATATTTATGACATTTAGTAAATATGTTTAAATATTAAGATACCTTAAATAGTATTACACATAATTTGACAATAAATTATGTGTAAAAGGTCAGGACACACCTAATATTAGTGATTTCCTGCGTTACCCTGAAATCACGGCGGTTAATCCTCACCTATTATCTTGACTCACACTCCCGGTTAGTGATATAATGACGGTATCGAAACATAGCTTCAAGTTGAGCTTGTACTAGCCAGCCACTCATCATCTCTACTGTACTACCACCAGGCAAACAGAAAGAAATATCATCAGTAAGCTTAGTTTTACCATTTTCCGCCACAAACTCATGGCGATGTACCCAAGACTCAAAAGGTCCCGATATCTGTTCATCAATAAACAGGCGGTTTTTCTGACATTCAGTGTGACGAGCTAACCAAGTTAAAGGTAATGGTCCCAAAAACAGGCGAAATTCAGTAACAGCACCTACTTCTAACCCCCCTTCCCGACGGACTACTTTTACAGGTTGCCAAGGTGGCGTGAGTAATTGCAAGATATCTGGTCTTTCGTGGAATTTCCACACTACTTCGGGGGGTGCATTAATGATGGAGGAATGTTGAAAGTGCAGCATGGCCAAAACAACCTAAAATCTAACCTTCGCAGTCAGTATCAATTTCAATATCTAGGGTATCCTCATCAAGGCGCACATACAAAATATTCGGGTGACAGCACACCTGACAGTCTTCTACATAAGATTGTTGTGACCCAGCACTCAAATCGATAAAAGTTAAGTTTGGTTCGCCGCAATAAGCGCAGTAGTATTCAGCAGTGTTTTGCATTTATTTGAATTGACTTGTAGCTTCTGCTAAGTGCTTTAGTAGTGTAGAATGTGGGAGTGGTCCTTGCAAGTGATTCCAGGGTAAAATTTGCTCTGTTGACCAGTTGCTGTAAACGTAAAATTCTAAGTCGGGTATTTGCCCTTTGAGTTGCTTAAATGCACGTTTGTAGCTACCCAAAGAATCCCCAAACTCACGGGTTAATTCTAGAAGTTGGGACAACCGGCGATCGCCTCTGGACAACAAAGCTTGTATAATTGACCAATTATAACTTTCTGGGCGAAAGTCTATCCCCTGGGGTTTGAGTTTTTTCTGTAGCATCTGTAACCGCTTCTCTGCTTGCTGATTGACCCCAAACCATTGAAAAGGTGTATGTGCCTTGGGTACAAAGGTACTGCATCCCAATGTTAACCGCAGACCAGGGGCAGCTTTTTTAACATTAGCCATCATAGACACAGTGGCCTCTAAATCTTCCGGTTCTTCGCCGGGGATACCCACCATACCATAAAGTTTCAAAGCTTTTAATCCTCCAGCCTTGGCATTGATGGCAGCTTGGATGATTTGATCATTATGCAGCTTTTTGTTGATGATTTGGCGCAGTCGATCTGAACCCGTTTCTACAGCAATAGTCAGCGATCGCGTGTCCCTTTTAGCTAAAGTTTCCGCCAGCTGTACCGTCACCGTATTAGTGCGCACCGAGGCGATACTCAACCGCACATGATCATATTTCGGCTGACTAATATAGTTTAGCAGCTCCTCAAACTCCGGATGTTGAGTTACCGAAGCCCCCAACAACCCCAAGCGGTTAGTCACTGCTAACCCCTGTTCAATAGCGGGAATTAAAGAAGCTTCTAAGCTAGCTGTTCTAAAAGGTAAAGTCAGATAACTCGCAAGACAAAAGCGACACATTTCCGGACAGCTGCGCACCACCTCCACCATGTAAATATTTTCCCATGCCGCCTTTTGTGTGACCACAGTAGACCGGGACAGAACATTACCGCGGTAAGTTTGCTTTTGCACCACCGGGGGAACTTCCGGTAAAATCGGTGTAATCGACTTCACCACCCCATCTTTACCGTGATATTCCACCTCATACAAACTAGGAACATAAATTCCTGGGACTTGGGCCAGTGCTTGGAGTTGAGTTACCCTAGGAGCGTTTCTCACCTGTTTATAAGTCTCAATGAAATTAGTCAGCAGATGTTCCCCATCACCGAGTAAAATCACATCAAAGAAGTCTGCAAAAGGTTCCGGGTTAGCAGTCAGTACCGGACCGCCACCAAAAACCAGGGGATGGGAATCATTACGGGAGTGAGCGCGAATGGGAACATCTAAAGATTCCAGTAAATTTAAAATATTCACATAATCCAGTTCCCAGGAAATGGAAAAACCCAAAATTTCCGGGTTTCTAGGGAGTGCTTCCTGGATATCAGTAAATAAGCGACTGACTTGTACATCCTCACGGGTCGCCAAAGTTGCCCAAACCACCTGATAACCCAGACTAGTAATACCCACTGTATACTCATTGGGAAAAGCAAAAATCAGCGGGATTGCATCGCTGTTAGGGTTTGTGGGGGTGAATAATAGGCGTTCTGAGGCAAATACAGTCATATTAATAGGTAATTGGGGAGTAGGAGCTTAATTTTAAAGGTTTATCTATACTTAATTTTAAGGGATAGAATGATGAAGTTGAAACAGAAACTGATACTATTAGCCAGGATAATCGGTAAAGATTTCAGATATATTCCATAAACCAACCATAAAAAAAGACCACTCATAAACGTAACCAACATCAGGTAAGAGACATCTTTAGCTGACTTACTTTTCCAGGTTTTCACCATTTGGGGTAAAAAAGCGCTAGTTGTTAAAACAGCCGCACATAGTCCTAACAGTGTGATAGAATCCATACTTAATAGTTAATTTTTTGTCATTATATAACCATCAGGCGATAAAAATATACTTATATGTCACAACAACTAATAGATCAAAAAGCCTATTTAATCTTTGATACCTTAGAATATCTCAATTTGCAATTCCGTTTAGAAGCATCTTGGAAAATTACTAAAAATGGACTACATAAAAATCGCTTTATATTGGCAATACAAGCAGCAGACAACTTGAGGGATAAGTTTTTATATTTCTGCAAACAGATGGATATACCAGATAAATATTTACAAATATTTCAGCAGAATTTATCTCAGGCAAGTGTAGTATATTTTGGTTTTGAAGGTAATGAAGTCAGTTGTATTTATAAAGTATATTTAGAATTTTGGGATGAAATGGTTAAGGATCTCAAAAGTAAATCTCATAAAACCGAAACCCATCTTCTGGGTTTAGGGTTTAAATGGAACGCCCTAGACAATACCAAGGGAGTTATATCTACATATACCTGCTATCCTTTGCTTTCCGTAGCAGAGATTTTAAACAGGATATCATCTATTTATCAGGGTTATAATCACTCTCATCCGGGTAAAATAGTCCAGGAGCTAATCAATTTTGCTGCTGACAGGGTTAATGATAATCCCTTTATTTATCTAGAGGTAAGTGAAGAAAATAATCCCCGTAAATCCTTTGATTTAAATTTTTATAAAGCTAACATCCCCTTACAAGATATTTATAATTATTTGGGTAAGATGCGCCAGCATTATGGCATTAATGCTCACAGTTTTAATTACTTGTATCAACAAACCTCCTCTAAGAAACTAGGACATTTATCTGGTGGTATTGATAGACGAGGACAAGACTTTTTAACAATTTACTATGAAGTCTAGGAATTATTCAATATAACCGACTTCTTGAAGAAGTCGGTTATCTAAAACTCCTATTTATGACAACAATTTACATTGTCCATGATGGCGTAACAAATGGTCACACAGGACTAAAGCCACCATCGCCTCTACCATGGGTACTGCTCGGGGTAATACACAGGGGTCATGTCTTCCCTTTGCAGCTAAAACAGTTTCTTCCCCTGCTTGGGTAACTGTTTTTTGCTCCTTTCTAATGGTGGCCGTGGGTTTAAATGCAACTCGCAAGATAATATTTTCACCGTTGGAAATTCCCCCTTGAATACCCCCTGAACGGTTGGTGACGGTGCGAATTTCTCCACTGTCATCTATATAAAATTCGTCGTTGTGTTCAATCCCACTTAACAAAGTCCCCTCAAAACCTGAGCCAATTTCAAAACCTTTGCTAGCGGGGAGAGACATCACACCTTTAGCGATATCCGCTTCTAATTTATCAAAGACTGGTTCCCCTAAGCCTTTGGGAACGTTGCGAGCTACACATTCTACTACACCGCCAATTGAATTACCATCTCTACCAATTTGCTCAATTAATGAAATCATCCGTTCTGCTGACTCGCTATCGGGACAGCGGACTATGTTACTTTCTACTTGTTCTAAGGTGACGGTGTTGGAATCAATCACCGCTTCTAAGTCTTTGATCCGCTTGACGTAGCCGATGATTTCAATATTAGCAACTTGACGGAGGATTTTTTTGGCGATCGCACCTGCGGCCACTCTCCCTATTGTCTCACGGGCGGAGGATCTCCCCCCTCCTTGCCAATTGCGAATACCATACTTAGCATCATAAGTTGCATCAGCATGGGAGGGGCGATACTTTTGCGCCATCTCGTCGTAGTCTTGGGGTCGGGTGTCTTTGTTGCGCACCATCATGGCGATGGGTGTTCCCAAGGTTTTACCCTCAAATACTCCAGATAAAATTTCGCAGGTATCGGCTTCTTTGCGGGGTGTGGTAATTTTACTTTGTCCGGGTTTTCTCCTGTCTAGTTCTAGTTGAATTTCTGCGGGAGAAATTTCTAATTGAGGGGGACAACCGTCAATTATCACTCCCACACCACCGCCGTGGGACTCGCCAAATGTAGTAATACGAAATAAATTTCCGAAGGTATTGCCCATGATATTGAGGAAAAACGTTGAGGCTTTTGTATTGTACCGAAAGTTATTAGTTATAGGGAACAGGGAACACCGGAACACCGGAACAGGGGGAATAGGGAATAGAGGGAATAGGGAATAGGGAGAAAGGCTATATTTAATAAATTGTCTACCCCAGCGCACAGATCAACATAGATCAGTTATCTGTGGGTTTTTACTCTAAGTTTTTATGGGTAAAGGGTTTAGCATTGGCTCCGGTGTAATTAGCTACTATATGACCGTTACCGGTCATCTGATATTTATAGGTAACTAACCCTTCTAAACCAACGGGTCCACGGGGGGGCATCTGTTGCGTACTTATACCTACTTCTGCCCCGAAACCGTAGCGAAAACCATCAGCGAAGCGGGTAGAACAGTTGTGAAATACACCCGCTGCGTTTACCAGTCCAAAAAAGGTTTCTACCGCTGTTGGGTCTTCTGTGATAATGGCCTCAGTATGGCGGGAACCATACTCGTTAATATGGGCGATCGCCTGTTCTATGGAGTCTACAATTTTAATTGCTAAAATCAAATCGCTGTATTCTGTTTCCCAGTCTGTGGCGATCGCCCTGGCAATATGGGGTATAATCTCTAAAGTGCGGTCATCGCCCCTTAATTCTACCTCTGCGCCTGCCAAATCTGCGGCAATTTTGGGGAGAAATTCCCCAGCAACAGATTGATGGATTAATAGAGTTTCAATGGCGTTACAAGCGGCAGCATATTGAATTTTAGCATCAACACTGACTGTAATAGCTTTACTCAGATCCGCAGCCTTGTCTATATATAAATGACAAATTCCGTCGGCGTGTCCTAATACGGGGATGCGTGTGTTATTCTGGACGAATTGCACAAAGGAATTGGAACCCCTGGGAATAATTAAATCTACATATTTATCTAAGTTTAAAAGTTCTCGGGTTTCTTCTCTAGTTGTTAATAACTGCACCGCATCGGAGTTAACCGCAGTGTGAGATAATCCCTGTTTAATGGCTTTAACTATAGCTTCACAAGAAGCGATCGCCTCTTTTCCACCTTTGAGAATCACACCGTTACCTGATTTGATTGCTAAGGAGACAATTTGAATTGCTGCTTCTGGACGCGCTTCAAAAATAATCCCCAACACCCCCAGGGGACAAGTGACCCGCTTGAGAACTAAACCAGTATCTAGTTCTCGGTGAATTTGCACAGTTCCCACCGGATCTGGTAGTTTAGCCACATCTCGCACCCCGGCGATCGCATCTCTTAGTTTATGTTCATCTAACTGTAAGCGTTTATATAGTGGTTTGGCGATACCGGCGGCTGTAGCTGCTTGACAATCGGCTATATTTGCTTGTATAATTTCATCTTTAGCTAATTCTAGAGCCTGGGCTATGGCTTCTAAGGCTTGATTTTTGGCTTCTGTATCCAGAATTGCCAATTTACTCGCTGCTTGGCGGGTTTTTTGGGCGATGGTAATTAGGGGTAAAGTATCTTGCAGAGTGGTCATGTGTGAAAATTTGGCTTTTTTCCCATCTTAACAATACACAGAACCCGCAAATATCACGGACTTCTCAAAAAGTACCGGATCTGAACTCTATAGTTCTCCTCTAAAGGCTTTTTGTAGTAGAGAGTTGAATAGGTTATCTAAGTCTTGACAACTATACTCAATTCTATTTCTCAAACTATCGACTTTACTATAAATTACTGAAAATTGTTTTTGTAGTGTCAATGGTGGATACGGAAAATTAAAGTTAAGTAGTGCTAGGCGATTAATTTTTGGGATATTTGTACGTGTAGAATGCTTTTCTGCATATGTTAGAAAAAGATTAGAACGCAGCATATAAACAAGAAATCGTTGGTCAAGTTTCGATTCTTTGACACGAAGAGGATAAATATCTGCACTACAAACACCTGTAAAACCAGGAATGGTCACTTTATTTAGATAGGGTCGTATTTTTGAGTATAATACATCAGTTGGTTCAAATAAATACTTACCGCTATGTAGTTTGAGTTCTTTTGGAGTTTTAACCCCAATAATTTGCCCAGTATTAGCGTGTATATTTTCGCACCCTATGTGCTGCATATTTACATAAGGATCAGCTTGTGGATTAATCTGTCCTGAAACAATAGAGAGTAATTCGCTTAAATTGCAATATGGCCACCCTTTAGGATTAGTAACAGGGTCGCCGAACATATCTAAGAAAGTCGATCGCAATAATTCTTCTGTCAGTGCGATCGCCTGTTTTCGTTTCCGGCGAATATCGTCAGCTTTATCTAATATTGCAGCAATACGTCGCTGTTCTTCTAGGGGTGGTAGGGGTATTTCAAGTTTAGCGACATCTTTAGGGTAAAGATGAATTCCTTTCACTAAATGACGTATATTGTACTTAGTTTGTCCACTCAAAAGCCAATAGTACAGATACCGAAAATCTATAACAGCAGCATCTGCGCGAATTATCATCCATTCACCAGTAGCTAACGCACCTTCAACACAAGGTTCTGTTTTGTATATTTTTTTTCCTACATAATCTGCATTGTGAGCAGCGTTGAGAATCAGAATATCTCCACTTACAATTTTTTTTGTAGCAAATTTATCAGCAAGCTCTAAATCAACAAAGGATTCAAAAACACCACCAAAGTTACCATCTTCTGACACATCTTTAATTTTAAGAACGGGATACCCATTGATTCGTTGTTCTAATCTTGATGGTGTTTTTCCGTTAAATATTGATGCAACTTTAAAAAGTTTTATTTTAATGTTTTGACTCATCCCCAAAACACCCCCAACATAGCAAAACTCACCCGCATCAAATCACCCAGCACCGGAAACAGCAATAATAATTGTATCTCATTTTTTCAGTAGAGACCTTCCCCTTTTAGTAATGCGCTGTATCAATTATCCTGTTGTAACCCCCTTTGTAACTCCCGCACCCGCTCTAAACTTAAACCTGTAATTTCTCTAGTTTCTTCTGCACCCATACCCCTGCGGAGTAAATTAATGGCGATGGTTTCCTGTGCTTCTTGAATACCTTCTTGGCGAGCTTTGCGTTCCCAACTGGTAACAATTTCCATATATTTTTCCTCCTGTAATAATCCCATATTATTCGCCGTCACCTGAAATAATTCCTCTTCAGTCCCATTCAAATTGAGATAGACATCTACAAACCCTGAAATTAACTGCATCCGCGCTGGGTCTAGCTTC
>NZ_JANQDG010000103.1:0-4028 GCF_029891665.1 Anabaenopsis sp. FSS-46
GATATCTTTGATGATTTCGGCATCTGGGTAGAGTGATTGCATATAGGCGATTTGTCTACCAAGGTCGTCTCGTTGCTTGGTTGAACTAACTCGGCAGTAGCAGACAATGGAAGTTCTAGCTGCACCACGGAGGTAGGATTCGACATGAAAAAGTCCTTGTCCTGCTTCGTTTTTGATGCTTTCGATCTTGCCATTGTCTGCGTACTTCCTTAAAGTGTTTGGGTGCAATCCCAGTTGTTTAACTGCTTCTCGTAGTGGTACATAAGCCATACTACTATATTAGCAGTTATGAGTATATATAATCTATTGTTAGCAAATAACTAGCTATTGACTAACCCTTTCACCAGAGTAACTTCTCACGGCTTTAGGGTCTGGTGCAAAAGCCAACCATAAAGGAAATTGCAGTATTGCTAAACTGATTTGCTCTTCGGAATCGTCAATTATAATTAAAGGTAATTGATTAGTCTTTACCAGTCGGTCAGCCTTCAAAGCCAAAGCATCGGGTGTTTCAAACAAAGCTACACCCTGGTCAGGACCAAAATCTGTGCGACCAATTCCTAAGCAGTCTTGCAAACCGCGCCGCCATTCACCTAAACGTTCTGGGGAATTTGCTAAAACCAGAGTACGGAGGCGATCGCCATATAAACTGTGTAATATAGAAGCCACAGATGAACCAATGAGAATATTCTGCAAGCGGCTTCCCATAGTTCGCAAAGCGCCGCGTCCCCCTTGTTTAAAGAACCAGTTAGCAACTCGTTCTGCGTGAACCGGTTCAAAAGTCCGGCGTAATTGCCAGGGCGGACCATAGTAATCTGGGTTACTACGATACTGGTCAATCAAGCGGCGAATTTTATTTGTAGTCTCTTGAAACTGTTGTTGGGCAAATTGGGGTGTTTGTGGCTGTTCTTGGGTGATTTTCACCTCTGTGACCACAGGTTTGGCTGGTTCGATTGGTGTCAGTTGCAATTGTTCTGCTGACATTGCCAAATCCTGTAAACTACCGGTGAGATAATCCTTAAAGCCTTGCACCCGAATTGCTAAATCTTGAGATGCTCCCGCAAAAGTGGTTCGCATTTCATTACGAATGCGTTCTTGGCGGCGTTCTAGTTGTTCTACAGAAATTTGCAGAGCTTGTTTGCGTTGTTCTAACTGCGCTAGTGACTCTTGTACAAGTCGCCCCAGAGAGATTTGAGTTTGACTAAGTTGTTCTTGAAGGGTTTTGTAAGATGCTTGTAGATTGGCTATTTCTGCCTTTAGAGATGCTTCTTGGCGTTGCAAATCTGCCACTGTATCCTCAGCTTGAGCAGATAGTGAATTATCTTTTTGCTCTACCACGAGGGGAGTTTCTGGTTGTTGTACTGCATCTTCAAGGGTTAAGTTGTCTGTGGAGTCAATGGCGGCAAATGCCACTTCTGTATGAGGTATGATTGGCAGAAGATTTGCATTATTTGGTTGTGTATCAGTAGATGAAGTTGGCGCTTCTGTTTCCAGCAGTGAGTCTGGGGGTGAGTTTTCTGCTTCTATTTGTTCCAACCACTCATCGATCTGTTCTGGAGTTTGAGATTCCTCTGGGTTCATAAACAATAATGCAAATAAATAAGTTTCAAGAATATAGTCTAGATGCAAAACCACTGAGCACTGAGGCTCACAGGATTTAGAAAATAGCTCATATCCGTGGACAACGTGATTCTAGACAAGATTTTAGGCTTTTGGGGTCAAATAAAATCGGTAGAAAGTGAATGCTATTGACTTCCTTAAAATAAAACAGGATAGGGATTCGATTCCAAAATATCCGCCAGTTTTGCCATTCCTGATAGGGAAAGCGCCGCAGTAATTTTTCCCCGCGATAGATGTCTAAATCTGTGGCGGTGAACTGTAAACGTATTGTTGCGGTTTGTAACAACAGAAATAAGCCCAATAATGCAATTACCACCCCTACCCAAACTTGCACTACCAATAGAGGTATGGCAGCAATCAGCAATACAATGGGGATATTATAACTAGGTTGGAGTTCCACAGTTGAGGTGGAATCAGTTGTAAATGAACTGGTCACAGTTTCCCATCCTGTTTTGTTGGTAAACATCTATCCTATTTTAGGGGTTCTGGGTTTGATTAACTTGCCGAGTTATTGGTGAACAGATCCCGGTCCTGTGTCAAAAACCTTCTAGCAATGCACTCCCGGTTCCCTGAAACATTAACCATGAGAGAAAAAAGTTACTAATAAATATAATTAGTAAGGAAGTAACAACAGCGGTTGTGGTGGATTGTCCCACGCCTTTTGCTCCTCCCTTGGTCGTTAAACCCCAGCTGCAACCAATGACGGCGATTAACAAGCCAAAGCAACAGGCTTTAATTAAGGCGCTGATGATATCGCCAATGCTGATCAGGTTACGAGCTGAGTCTAGAAATACCGTATCGGGTATGCCATATATATTTGTGGCAATTATTAATCCCCCTAAAATCCCTGTGATTAAAGACAGGAGGGTTAAAATCGGCAGCATTAAGCAGCAAGCCAGTAGGCGAGGGATAACAAGGTAATCAATGGGGTCTGTTTTTAAGATGAATAAAGCATCGATTTGCTCGGTTACCCGCATCGTCCCAATTTCCGCTGCAAAGGCCGAGCCGACTCTTCCCGCCAAAACTACGGCGGTAAGTACTGGTGATAATTCTCTTGTTAATGCTACCGCTAGGACTCCGCCAACTAGATTACTAGCGCCAAAATTAATAAACTCCCTCGCTACCTGAATCGTAAATACTGCGCCCACAAATACAGCCGTTAACAGGGCAATAAATAGGGAGTCTGGCCCCACAGTGGCCATTTGCTCTACAGTATTGCGCCAATTAATTTTTCCCCTCAATAGGTGAACTATTACTTGTCCACCCAGGAAAATCGCCGCCAGCAGTCGCTGACTCCATGCTCCTAAACTGGATTTGGATTTAGTCTCACTCAATGTTTTTTAGCTAACTCGGTAACTGCATTCAGGATAGCGGATCTCTGTTGGTTGGGGGAACCCTACTCCCTGGGTGAAACATTAACTTAATTTAAAGGTCATCTCATAAAGTAAAGTTGTTTAAATCTATTTTTGATGCCATTATTACGAAATGATATAGACTGAAAGCTATGTTTGGCAAGTTTTTTAGATAATTTTAGAGTTTTTCCCGATCAGATTATCTGATTTAAAAGGTGAAGATTTTTTTTAATCAAAACTTAAGATTTTTGACATATTGCTTTTTAAGGAGCGATCGCACGTATTCTGGAAGATGACATCTTAGTTCTCGGCGATTGTTCACTCTCTCAACGGAGCCTGCTGTATATGTCTATTTTCACCAACTTCCTCCGCTCCCTACTGCTGACTATGTTTTTTAGTTTTATCGCTCCTATGTCCTTGGTGGGGGGCGTATTATTCCTTTTGCCGGTCATCGGTTACTTTCCAGCTTTACAAGGGGCTACTGATGCCAGCACGATGAGGATCATCCATTTTCTTTCTATCTTTGGTAGCGGTCATCCCCTTGATGGACTTGTGATCATTAGTTTGACTTGTAGTTTCGTTGGGGCGCTATTCGATAGCTATGCTTACTACCGTTATCAAATATTACGCATTGACTCTTAAGTAATTAGAGCACTTTACTGTGTTCACATACTCAGAAACGGCTTCATGTCCTGAGCCTAGACCTACATGAGTATTATCAGGTTTATATAATTAACTTGTTTTAATAAAAATTAATTAAATTAAATCATCAGTAGCCGACCAACTATGGTATTACGCAAATTATGTATTAATTATCATTGTAGCGTCACCTTTAAATAAAGATATACAAAGAATCTAAAAATTTCATTAATATTGCTGATAACACCATGCCTACTGATTTTTGGACTAGAGTAAATTAGGTCTACAATAATTTAATGAATTTATAGTCATTTATGTACATTTGTAGTATAATATTATGAATGTACGATCATTAAATGAATGAAACTATCTGATTATGCAAAAAAGGTAGGGATAAGTTATAGAACTGCGTGGCGTTGG
>NZ_JANQDG010000104.1:0-5048 GCF_029891665.1 Anabaenopsis sp. FSS-46
AAATATAATTAGCAATTGGTATGAAGTACAGAGGAATCTATTTACTTCTGTTGTCCGTGAGCATATTTTTGCTAATCTTAATAGCGATCGCATGATCTAGCCATCATAGATCATGTTTTTTGTCAATGCGTAAGTCCTACAATGTTATCAGTTTGATAGAGAATATGGGGCACAGATACCCCCAACACAATAGTTTTAGTATTTCAATGATACGTATGTAATTTGAGCATTACCTGTAATAAAAGGCATTTTGATTACAGAGGAGTTTAACCTTTATTGGCGAGGAGTGTCTTGCAAGACCGTTTTAGAGACAATTCTGGTTTTCTTGCGATCGCTCTGGGATAATTCTTCCCCAGATTGTAATCTGGTAGCAGAAGTTTGTAACACCGTCGCCGCCCCTTGATCACCCATTTGCAGAGCCGTTTTCGCCGCAGTTTGCAGCATAGTAGCAGCACCGGCGCGATCGCCCTGTTGTAATTTCGCCTCAGCTAACTGAGTTTGTCGGTACTTAGCCAATGCCAAAATAAACTGGTGCACACGTGCATCAGTTTTTGGTTGATACATCCCAGTTACCTGGATATAAACCGGAACCGGAGCAGTCAATAAACCCATTTGATTTTGAGCCGGGTTATCATAGCGCACTTGGAGATTAGCAATCGCCTGTTGATCTTGTGGTAATTGTCCCAAGTAGATATTAGCCAAAATTACCCTTTGCGCATCCTTCATTAAATCTCCCAAGCGCACAGCCAAGCGCCCATCTGCTTCTTGGATCACTGGTAACTCAATGGTTTCTGGCGCAACTTGAGCAATGGGTTTAAGTTCTGCTAGGCGAGTATGACCCATCAGGGAGATCAGCAAATAAGCATTAGTCAATCCCACCCCTTGCACACGCCTAAACAGGCGGTTAAACTCATCTGCTGCTTGTTCGGGTCGTTGAATGTGGGACAAACTACCCAAGCCAGCATCGGCGATTTTTTCTAAAATATCTTGATTCCATTTGTCACCAAATCCTAAGGTGTTTAAAGTTAAATTATAGCTAGTAGCTAATTGAGCCAATTTTAAACAACGTTGATTATCGCCGTGTTCATTTTCACCATCGGTTAATAAAAAGGCTTGAGAAACAGTTTCTTTCTTTCCCTTAGCTAACTCCTGAATCCCCAAACGCAAACCTTCATCAATAGCCGTACCACCACCAGCAGATAAACTCTGAATCTGGTTTTTAATCTGCTGTGGGTCAGTAATCGTTTGATTACCCACCAACACAGTCGCACGGTGATCAAAAGCAACAACACTCAGGCGATCGCCTGGTTTGAGTTGATCGACTAAATTACTAGCCGCCTGCTTCACAGTTTCTAAAGGTCGACCGTACATTGAGCCACTATGGTCAAGAATTAAGCATAAATTCAGTGGTACATTAGGGTCTTGAACTTCGGCCATTGCCGAAATCGATACTGCCAACTGACGTTGACTGCTCAGTTGATACGCATCCAAATTACTATCATTCAAGATAGGCTGTAAATTGACCTTCATAACCCAAAATTTTTAGTTAGGATATCTCTATAAAATAACTTCAAAACGCCACATCGGCACTGCGGAAAAATCAAAGAGTGGGAAACAAGCAGGGTCAATCACCAATTAGCGAGAAATCCACACTTGAAGTCAGCTAACATCGCGTTAGGATGTATTACAGTTAACGGCATAGTTTCAGGCGATCAGTTGCTATGGACAATTCCCCCATCAAGGCTGTGCAAGCCCCTTATTACGGTGATAACTTTTACCGGACACCCCCGCCAGACTTACCTTCCTTATTGATGAAGGAAAGAATTGTCTATCTGGGAATGCCATTGGTGCCAGCGGTAACAGAATTGATTATTGCTGAATTGCTGTATTTGCAGTCAGACGACCCAGAGAAGCCGATAAAAATCTATATCAACTCCACAGGAACCTCCGGTTACAGTGGCGAACCCATTGGCTTTGAAACCGAAGCCTTCGCCATCTATGACACGATGAAATACATCAAGCCCCCCATCCACACCATTTGTATTGGTTCGGCAATGGGTATGGCGGCAATGTTACTCAGCGCTGGTACAAAAGGCTGTCGCGCCAGTTTGCCCCACTCGTCCATTATCCTACACCAACCTAAGAGCTACGCCCAAGGTCAAGCAACGGATATTCAAATTCGGGCAAAAGAAGTTTTGGTCAACAAAGCGGCAATGGTAGATATTCTATCCCACACCACCGGACAGGCATCAGCAAAAATTACCAAAGACATGGATCGGCTATTCTACATGACTCCCTATGAAGCTAAGGAGTATGGTTTAATTGACCGAGTTTTTGAAAAAGAGGAACTCGCCAATCCCCCATTACCTGCCAGTGTTCTCTAAGTAACACAGGTAGTGATTTACCTTGGTAAATCACTCATAACCAATGACTAATTACAAGCGGAGTAACGAATATGCCTATAGGTGTTCCTAAAGTTCCTTACCGGATGCCCGGAGGACAATATACAGACTGGATTAGCATCTACGATCGCCTTTACCGGGAGCGGATTATTTTCCTAGGCCGAGATGTTGATGATGAAATTGCTAACCAAATTATTGCGGTAATGCTATATCTGGATTCAGACGATCCAGGTAAGGATATTTATTTATACATCAATTCCCCTGGTGGTATGGTAACCTCTGGCATGGCCATTTTTGACACCATGCAACACATCAAATCAGATGTGGTGACAATTTGTGTAGGTCTAGCAGCCTCCATGGGATCATTCCTGCTCGCAGCCGGAACCAAGGGTAAGCGCATGGCATTACCTCATTCTCGGATTATGATTCACCAGCCCTCCGGCGGAACCCGTGGCCAAGCCAGTGATATCGAAATCGAAGCCAGAGAAATTCTGCGGATTCGTAGCCAGCTAAATAATATCTATGCTCAGAATACTGGTCAACCTTTAGCCAAGATTGAAAAAGACATGGATCGGGACTTTTTCATGTCTGCTGCTGAAGCTAAAGAATATGGCTTAATTGACCGTGTGATTGAAGAGCGTCCATAAGCTAATGTTTAATACCCTCCCGATAGCCGACATTAGCGCCGGAATATGAATTAAGTAACACAGTAATCTGGTTTTTGGCCTCACCCCACCTTTGACTTGTCTCAAAGTCTCCCTTTCCCTACTAAGGAAAGGAATTGGGGGTGAGGTTCTATTTTTTTCTCCTCCATTAGATAGATCAGTAGATTGTTGATGTCGCGTCGTTAGTCAGAGGTCATGCCAGGTCTAGCTTTCTATGATCAGTTCAGAAACACTAGCAAGACTTGATGACTGTTAGTGGTCACCATTACCACTGAAAGACTCAACCAAATCGGGAGGAAAAATGCCAGCTGTTGATCAGTCAGAATTTCGACTTTTCTTTGAGGGGAAAAGTCCAGTAAAACCTCAATTCTGAGGCAAATATCAGGAGAGTAATACCATGCTATTCAAAAATCGCACAATAGCAGGTCAAATGTTGGCCCGAGAATTAGCAGACTATGCTAACACTACAGATGTCATGGTGTTAGCTCTGCCCAGAGGCGGTGTACCCGTAGGTTTTGAAGTTGCTCAAGGGTTAAATGCTCCCTTAGATGTGCTGGTGGTGCGTAAATTGGGTGTGCCTGAACAAGAAGAACTAGCAATGGGGGCGATCGCATCTGGTGGCGTGCGGATTATTAACGAATATATTATCAATTTGGTGAAGATATCCGAAGAAACAATTGCTAGAGTTGCGGCGCAAGAAGAACGAGAATTAGAACGTCGAGAACTACTGTATAGAGGCCATCGCCCTGAACCTGATTTAGAAGGACGCATAGTCATCTTGGTAGATGATGGGTTAGCTACGGGTGCCACTATGTGGGCTGCAGTGGCCTCCGTGCGGCGACAGCACCCCGCCAAAATAGTTATTGCTGTACCTGTTGGTGCTGCCGGCACTTGCAAAGAGTTACAAACCGCCGTCAACGAGATCGTCTGCCTTGCCACCCCTGACCCCTTTTATAGTGTTGGTCTATGGTACGAAGACTTTCCCCAAACGACAGATGAGCAAGTCCGCGATTTGCTTTTCCAAGCTGAAACTAGCTATCAACCACTATCTATTGGTACCTAGGTTTACCCCAAGCGTGACAAACATATGAAAGTACCACCAGAAATTACTTATCGCAATGTTGAGAAAACCAATGCAATTGATACTCTAATTCATGAAAAAATCGCTAAATTAGAGAGTGTTTGCGATCACATCAGTAGCTGCCATATTGCCATTGAAAAAATACATGACCGCCCCCGCAGTGGTTCACCATATCGCGTGCGCATTGATATCACCGTACCCCCCGGTCACGAACTTGTGGCAGAAAGAAATCCGGGAGAGGGTATTCAGTATGACCCATTAGATGCAGTCATCCGCGATACTTTTAACGCCGCTCGTCAGCAACTAGTTAAACTCAACCAACTGCAATATGAGCGTAACGGCCAAGGTGGTAAGCTACGAGGTCATAATCAGGAACAATTTCAGGAAGCAACGGGACTAGTTACCAAACTCTTTAAAGATAGGGGCTATGGCTTCTTAAGAACTTTAGAAGGCCGAGAAATTTACTTTCACCGCAATAGTGTGTTACATCACGAATTTGAACGTTTAGAAATTGGTACCGCAGTCCATTTTGCCGAAGAAATGGGCGAAGAAGGCCCCCAAGCCAGCACCGTGAAGATTTTCGATAAGCCCGGCGCTGCTGTGGGTAAGTCAGACCAAACCATGATTGAACCACCATTGGGCTGGAGGGTTAGCCAATAGCTAGTTATTTACTAATAATAGATTACATATGCTCATAAATGCTCAGATAGTGGTATGGCTTATTTACCACTACGAGAAGCAGTCAAACAACTGGGAATGCACCCAAACACTTTAAGGAAGTACGCAGACAATGGCAAGATTGAAAGCATCAAAAACGAAGCAGGACAAAGACTTTTTCACGTTGAATCCTACCTCCGTGGTGCAGCTAGAACTTCCATTGTCTGCTACTGCCGAGTTAGT